>CAZUER010000013.1:7173-47421 GCA_964619345.1 uncultured Desulfohalobiaceae bacterium | reverse complement strand
CGCAGTCGACGAGCAACACCCGCTGTCCGGCACGCGCCGCCGCCACCGCCAGGTCGGTGCGGAGCCGTTCCGGATGGGTGAACTGGCCGGCCTGCTTGCCGGCGTGTTGGGACCCAGGTAAAGGTTCCACCAGATTCTCCACCCGGCCGAAAGTGCGCACTATCTTCTGTTGATCATAGATCCAATGCGCACCCAAAGCCAGGGAATCGGCCAGAAAAGAAGCCCAGACCATGGCCCGCTTGGCTGATGAGGTCATCTCCATCCCCCTTAATTAACTAACAAAAAGATTTGATTCCTTCCCGTCCCCATGTTATACATTCACCTATGGAATGAATTGTACACAAGCCTGAGATGAATTCAACAAAGGAGGTTTTCCATGAGTGCGGAACAAACTACCCCGCAACACTGCCCCGGATTCCAAGCCCACAAAAATCTCAGCTCTTTTACCTGTAGGTGCCCGGAATGCGATGAAGAGATTGAAATCTTTTCCGATGAGTTCGACCGCCCCCATACCTGCCCCAAATGCAAAAAACCTGTTGACTTTACTCAATGTACTTTGGAGGCCAGCGGCGGAACCCATACCGCCAGATAATTTGAGGCCTGTTGATCGACATAAACACATTTGACTTTATGTTCAGCAGCAATACATAGACAAGCCCGCCTTTGGACTGGCATACCCGGTTCGGCTCCCGGGGCGGGCTTCCTTTTGAGCGGCCGGACCAGAGAGGTTAAGGCGTGGCAGTGGACAACACCAGAATACTTATCGTGGATGACTCCCCCGGGGTCTGTGACCTGCTTTGCGAATTTTTGGAAAACACGTACCAGGTCCAAACAGCCGAAGACGGTAATCAGGCTTTAAAGATTTATGCATCCTATCAGCCGGATATCATTCTTTTAGACATGCATATGCCCAAAATGGGCGGACTGGATGTTATATCCCATTTGCGCAACGAACGGCAGGACCAAGAAGTCTACATCCTGGTAATCACCGCGGAAACTTCTTTTCAACTCAAAAAAGAATCCCTGGAGCAAGGGGCCAACGACTATTTGATCCGCCCCTACCACTCTGAAGAGCTTTTGGCCCGGGTCCGGGTGGCTGAGCGACAGATCAAGCTGCGTAAAGAACTCAAAGCCGCCTACCAAAACATTGAACGGGAAATCGAGATGCTCGGCGACATCCAGTCCCGGCTTTTGCCGGCCTCCCATCCGCCATTTCCCAACATCCTCATCGATACCCTGTTCAAACCATCAGGCCGGGCCAGCGGAGATTTTTTCGACTATTTCCCTGTCAACGAAAATACCATCCGCCTGGCTGTGTGTGATGTTTCCGGACACGGGGCCAGAGCCGCCTTTCTCATGGGCGTGGTCCGGACCCTGATCCGCTTGAGCGAAAAAACCACGTTGGATCTGGCTCAGGTGGTCAGCCTGCTCAATAGCTCACTGATGGACATCATAGGAGAGGAAAGCGATTTTATCTCCCTTTTTCTTGCCGATGTGGATACAGAGTCGTTAACCTTGTCGTATATCAATGCCGGGCACTGCCCAGGGGTGATGAGCAATGGGAACGGTGAGGTGGACATTTTGGAAGCCAATATCCCCATTCTGGGCATCACCCCCATCACTCCGGAGACACAAACCCGATCCCTCCCGGCCCATAGCTCACTTTTTCTATACACCGACGGCATCTATGAGTGGCGCACTCCAAACGGGACATTTTTTGATCAGGAGCTCTTTCTGAAATTGACCCAAGATCTCTTGCCCGCAAATGGCCCCTTTTTGACCAACCTCATGCAGGCTATGCAGACCGTTACCCCCCAAATCCCCTTCCGGGACGATGTAACAGCCTTGTACTTGTATCTGCTACCTACCTCTGATATGCAGTCCAACCCGGAATCAATATCTGAAAGCCTCGGCCAGGATATTGTTTCTGCTCACATTCAGGAGGACAGATGAAGACGCGACACCTCTGGTCTTTCCTGGCTTTATTCTTTCTCTGCCCCCCGGCCATGGCCCAAGATACTCCGGTCAGCTCTGCGACCCAAACCTGCCTAGCTTGCCATAATAGCTTGCATCCGGGCATTGTGCACAGTTGGCAGCAGAGCCGGCATAGCCGGGTTACTCCTGAGGAAGGACAAAACGTGACCGGTTTGGCCTCACGGGTTTCGGCTCAGGACATCCCTGAAAATCTGGCCTCTGTGACTGTGGGGTGTGCTGAGTGCCATACTGCCCGGTCAAAGGCTCACGCAGACAGCTTTGCCCACAATGGATATCAGGTGCACAGCGTGGTCAGCCCTGACGACTGTGCTTTATGCCACAGTACGGAGCGGCAAGAATACAAGCACAACATCATGTCTCAAGCCAGGGGCAACTTGAAGAACAACCCTGTATTCATGGACCTGGCCCAACAAATCCATGGCCTGCCCCGACTCAAAGGCCACAAGCTCGAGTTCAGCCCTGCCCAACGCACAACCGAAGAAGAATCCTGCTTTTTTTGCCACGGCAGCCGGGTTCAGGTGCAGGGTACGGAATCCAGGAACACCACCATGGGGCCTATGGATTTTCCCCGTCTGGCCGGCTGGCCGAATCAAGGCGTGGGCCGGAAAAATCCGGACAGCAGTTTGGGGTCCTGTTCCGCTTGCCACTCCAGGCACTCCTTTTCCGTGGCTGAAGCCAGAAAGCCGTCCGCATGCAAGGAATGTCACGTCGGACCGGATGTACCGGCTTACAAGGTCTACACTACCAGCAAACACGGCAATATCGCCGCCGCCCATTCCCAGGACTGGAATTTTCAGGACATCCCCTGGACCGTTGGCCAGGACTTCACCGCCCCCACCTGTGCAGCCTGCCACATCAGCCTGACTGTCAACCCAAGCGGGGAAGTGGTGGCCCAGCGCACCCATCGGATGAACGATCGCCTCCCGTGGCGTTTATTCGGGCTGATATACGCCCATCCCCATCCGCAGGAAGCTGATACCAGCATCATCCGCAACCAAGACGATGTGCCGCTGCCTACGGATTTTGCCAACAATCCGGCCTCCAAATACCTGATCTCCAAAAAGACGCTGGACCAGCGACGCGAAACCATGCAAAACGTTTGCTCCCAGTGCCACGCCCAATCCTGGACGGACGGCCACTTTCAACGCCTGGAGAACACCATCCAGGCCAGCAACCAGGCTGTGCTCACAGCCACCCAGATCATGCAAACCATATGGGACCAGGGCTTGGCCCAGGGGCTGCAAGACGGTCAAAGCCCCTTTGATGAACATATGGAAAAAACCTGGAGCAGGATCTGGCTTATCAACGCCAATAAGATCCGATTTGCCTCGGCCATGGCCGGGGGAGGGGACTACGGTGTCTTTGCCCAGGGACGCTATGAATTATCTAACAATCTGGCCCAGATGCATGACTGGCTCCAGCAGCAGACCTCAAAACCCAAATAGGCTTCAACCCTATGGCAGCGCCGCTTTGGCTACAGACGCCCAGTTTGATGGAGATTAAAACATATTAATACGGTGTTTGGATGTTGACGTGAACGTGTTTTATACGAGGACGATTCGTGTATATGGCCTTATCTGTAAACAAGACCACCGTGGCTAAGGACTTCGACCCTCACTTCAAGCTCTTCCATGAGCTCATGGCCCGCAAGATCCGCGAAATCCTGCTGGTATCCACCCCTTACGACGCCTGGATCATGGAGCAGGATTGCTGCCTCTCCGAACGGATCATCAATGAATACCGCGGGCTGAACTTAAGCCATCCTCCCCGCCTGACCTGGACGGCCACAGCTGAAGAGGCCTTAAGCAAGCTGAGCAAGAAACGGTTCGACATGGTCATCACCATGCCTCGTCTTGCGGACATGGATGCCTTTGTCTTGGGGCAAAAAATCAAGCAACTGGCCCCTGACCTCCCGGTCATCCTCTTTTCCCACTCCTCCATACCTTCCCGGGAGTGCACCATCAGTCAAACCCGCCCACCCGGAATTGAACGCATTTTGGTCTGGACCGGTAGCACCGACCTGTTGTTGGCGGCCATCAAGAGCACCGAAGACGCTATGAACGTGGATGCGGATACAGAGTACGGGGGGATCAGGGTCATTCTGTTTGTCGAAGACTCCCCTATTTATCTCTCATCGTTACTGCCCATTTTCTATAAAGAGTTGGTCAGCCAGACCCAGGAAGTCATGGAAGAAGGGCTGAATGAAGAGCACAGACTTTTGACCATGCGGGCCCGGCCTAAGATCCTGGTGGCTGAAGACTTTGAGGAGGCCGTCTATCTCTACCGCCGCTATGAGCCCTATATCCTGGGCGTCATTTCCGATGTCCGTTTTCCCAAGCGTTGCCAGATGACTGAAGACGCCGGAGTGGAGTTTTTGCGCTTGGTCAAGGCCGATCACTTCGATATCCCTCTCATTCTGGGCAGCTCCGAGCCTTCTAACGCAACCAAGGCCGAAACCATCCCGGCCGACTTTGTGGATAAAAACTCCCCGACCCTGCACGAGGACATCCGCTCCTTTTTCCAACGCCGTTTGGGCTTTGGGGATTTTATCTTTCAAATGCCTGACGGCCGGGAAATCGCTCGAGCCTCCAACCTGCGGTCTCTGGAAAAGCTCTTTGCCACCATCCCGGATGAATCCTTTATTTACCACTGCAATAACAACGATTTTTCCAGATGGCTCTTTGCCCGCACCGAGGTGGAACTGGCCAGCCAGGTCCGGCCTTTACGCCATGACGACTTCGAGGACGTGGAGAGCCATCGGCAGCACCTGCTGGCTGCCATTCGGGCCAGGCGCAGGGAACGGCAACGGGGAGTGGTTGTGGACTTTGACCCGGAGACCTTTGATCCGGACACTGACTTTTTGAAGCTGGGCAAGGGATCTCTGGGAGGCAAGGCCCGGGGGCTGGCCTTTCTGACCACCCTTTTACGTCAAAATCCGCACGTATTCAGCCACTTCGATATCCACATCTATGTTCCTCAAACCTTAGTGGTGACCACCGACGCCTTTGAAGAGTTTATCCATCTCAATGGTCTGAAAGACCTGGCCACCACCGAGCTTGAGGATGAAGTCATCGCCCAGCGATTTCTGGAAGGTCAGCTCCCGGACTGGGTCATCCAGAATCTGCGCGCTTACCTGGAAAAGGTAACCTATCCTTTGGCCGTCCGATCCTCGAGTCTGCTGGAGGACTCCCAGTTCCGGGCCTATGCCGGACTGTACAGCACATACATGCTGACCAACGACTGTCCGGACCTGGACGAACGATTGAACTTGCTGTTGCGGGCCGTCAAGCTGGTCTACGCCTCCACCTACTACCAGGCCCCCAAGGCCTTTTCCCGCCGGGTCGGCCAGCGGACCGAGGAAGAGCAAATGGCGGTCATTATCCAGCAGCTGGCCGGTCGGGACTATAATGGATACTTCTACCCGGCCATTTCCGGAGTGGCCCAATCCCACAACTATTATCCCTTTGCCCGCATGAAGCCGGAAGACGGGATCGCTACCATCGCCCTGGGCCTGGGCAAGATGGTGGTCGAAGGAGAGCAGTCTTTACGTTTCTGTCCCAAATATCCCCAGATTCAACCTCAACGCTCCACGGTGGAGGACATCTTAAGCAACGCCCAGCAGGAATTTTACTGCCTGACCAGGGATCAAAGCTGCCAGGCCCTGGATGTCAATGATTCCAGCAACCTCACCCGCCGAGACGTCATGGATGCCACCCAGGAACCGCCCATGCGGCTCTTGACCAGCACCTATTCCCCCCAAGAGCACCGGATCAGGGACACCCAGAGCAGCCGAGGCTACCCGGTTCTCACTTTTGCCCAGGTGCTCAAGCACAATCAGATCCCCCTGCCCGGAATTTTGGACGCCGCTTTGAGCTTGGGAGAACGGGGAATGGGCGCTCCAGTGGAAATCGAATTTTCAGTCAATATTCCTGCCTCTGAACATGATCGGGCGGAATTCGCCTTTCTGCAGGTCCGACCCATGACTGCCCGGGCCGAATCCCAACAGGTGGATATTACCGAACAGGAGAAGGAAAAGGCCTTTTGTTTGTCCACCAAGGCCTTGGGCAACACCCAGCGGGGCGATATGCAGGACATCCTCTATGTGAAGCCCGAGGACTTCGATCCGAACAAAACCAGGGAGATCGCCCACGAAATCAGCAGGCTGAACGCCAAACTGGCCAAGGAAAACTGCAAGTACCTGCTCATCGGTCCTGGCCGCTGGGGATCGGCCGACCGCTTTCTGGGCATCCCGGTCAACTGGCGGGACATCCATGGAGTGGGAGCCATTGTGGAAACCGGTTCGGACAAGATTAAGGCCGAGCCGTCCCAGGGATCACACTTTTTTCACAACATCACCACCTTAGGCATCAACTACATAACAGTCACAGAACATCGCTACGGCCATCTGGACTGGGACTGGCTGCTCGAGCAGGAAATCCACGATCAAACTGAACACGTGGCCCATGTAAGCCTGCAGCATCCGATCATCCTGAAAGTGGACGGCCGGAGCTCGAGCGGTGTCATGTATCTGAGCTAATCCCCAGCATCCCCTGCTTCAAGCTGGTCTGCACCGGATGATCCGAGAGCCAGATGCCGAACAGGGCCTTTTTGAAGTCCAGTCCGGGCACTGTGGCCAACACCTTTTGATTTTTGCAGGCTAAAGTCCCTTGCCCGGGCAGATAAATAAGATCAAAGACATCCCCCTTGGCAATTTCCTCTTCTTTGAACACGGTGATGAACGTCTCTATCCGGTCTTCAATTTTTGCCGTGTTCCCTTCTGTAGACTGGACAAACCCTTCTCGGGTCGCTTTTTCCATCTTTTCGGAGGTGATCAGTTTGGACAGGACGTGCAGGCGGATGGCCATAGGCTCATCGGCTGAGAACGAATTTACCTTCTCTCCCTCCCCCCTTGTCATGGCCTTGAGCGCGGCGTATAATTTTTTTTGCAGACAGTGTGAGACCCTCGTGTTTTCGAGTGGTTCCAGGCCTCAACAATGGAGGTTTTCCGTGTTCGGCCACTCTCGTCAATTCCTATGCATGGCATGCATTTTCATAGTTTGTTGCGTCCTCCATGCTCTGAGCTGGACCCCCTTTGGTCCACAGACCGCATCCATGGCTGCCACAGCGGACAATCCTCAAGTATCCATCCTCTATGCCCGATTGGAAGGCAGCATCAATCCGGCCAAAAAAGACCTTTTGCAACAGGCCTTGCGCACCTGCTCCGAGGAAGGACATGACCTGCTCCTTATAGGCTTGGACACCCCGGGGGGGTTGGGGCAGACCATGCGGGACATGGTCAAGATCATTCTCAACTCTCAAACCCCGGTGGCCATTTGGGTTGGACCCAAAGGGGCCAGGGCAGCCTCGGCCGGAGTCTTCCTGGTGGCTGCTTCCCAGGTGGCCGGAATGAGTCCCCAAACCAATATTGGGTCGGCCTCTCCAGTGGCCATGGGGGGCAAGGAGATGCCGGAAACCGTGGCCAAAAAGATAACCAATGATTTTGTCAGCCTTATCCGGGGGGTAGCCAAAGCCAAAGGACGGAATGTGGAGTGGTACGAAAAGGCGGTCACCGACGCCTTAAACATTACTGCTCAGGAAGCTGTTATGGAACGGGTAGTGGAATTTTTGGCCGTTTCCCCCCAGGACATGGCCGCTCAGATCGGGGCCCAAGGCCTTGATATCCAAGGCCAAAGGATCACCTTTGGCAGTGAAAACGTGCGCCTGGAGACTTTTCAGCCCAGTTTCCGCACCACTTTTCTGGCCTGGCTCCTCCACCCCCAAATCGCCTATTTCCTCCTCTTAGGCGGCATCGCCGGGCTCTTTTTTGAACTGAGCAATCCGGGCTCCATATTCCCGGGCGCCTTCGGGGCCATCTGTCTCCTGCTCGGCCTGTACGCCTTGGCTGTCCTCCCCACCAATGCGGCCGGGGTGCTGCTGATATTCTTAAGCTTCGTTCTGTTCATCCTGGAGTTGGCAGTCACCAGCTACGGCCTGCTGAGCATAGGTGGTGTGGCCTGCCTGTTCATCGGCTCCGTGATCCTGTTTCGATTTGAATACGGATTCACCGGATTATCCCTGCAGGTCATTTTGCCTACAGTTATAGCTGTTTCCGCCTTGATACTCCTGGGATTGTACTTGGTGACCAGGGCCCAGGTTCGGCCCAAGAAAACGGGCTATCAAGGCATGCTGGGCCTGGCTGGAGAGGTTATTTCCTGGAATAAAGAGGAAGGCAAGGCCCGCATACGAGGAGAGATCTGGAAAGTCAAATCGGACTCAAACCAGCCCATCTCTCCAGGTACCCAGGTCCGGGTCACTGCGGTTGACGGTCTGACCCTCTTTGTGCAGGAAGAAAGGCAGTGAGACCTTAGGTTATCCCACGAATCATATACCAAGGAGAAAGGCATGCAGACATTTTACACCTTTGCCCCGATTATTGTCCTCGTCGTCCTCTTTCTCTTCTCGGCCATCAAGGTCTTAAACGAATACCAGCGGGCCGTGGTCTTTCGATTGGGACGGGTTTTGCAAGCCAAGGGACCGGGACTGATCATCCTCATTCCGGTCATTGACAAGATGGTCAAGGTTTCTTTGCGCATTATCACCCTGGACGTTCCCGGTCAGGATGTGATCACCAAGGACAACGTCTCGGTCAAAGTCAATGCGGTTATCTACTTCCGGGTCATGGAACCCGTCAATGCCATCCTGGAAGTGGAGGATTATATGTTCGCCACTTCCCAGCTGGCCCAAACCACCCTGCGTAGCGTTTGCGGAGCCGCCGAACTGGACGAGATCCTCACTCACCGGGACAAAATCAACGATCAGATCCAGTCCATATTGGACGAGCACACCGATCCATGGGGAATCAAGGTAACCAATGTGGAAGTCAAATACATCGACCTGCCCCAGGAAATGCAGCGGGCCATGGCCAGGCAGGCCGAAGCCGAACGGGACCGCCGTTCAAAGGTCATCAATGCCGAGGGCGAATACCAGGCAGCTGCCCGCTTGGCCGAGGCGGCCGGCATCATCCAGAAACACCCCCAGGCCTTACAGCTTCGTTACCTGCAAACCATGCGGGAGATGACCTACGAAAGCAAAGCCAGCACTATCCTCCCCATCCCCTTGGATCTTTTTTCCTTTCTCAATCCGCAAAACAAATCTCAACAAGCAACGGATCAGAGCTAAAAAACCCTGCACCTGGATCGCCGGCCGGCGATCCAGGTGCAGGGTTTTTTCTTGGGCTTGGCTGGCGGAAGCTATGTATTATTGATTCTGCTGACCTTGCATCATCCCCTGTTGCATGGCCCGCATTTCTTGCTGCAATCCTTCCAGTTCATCCAGCATGGACTCGGTCTGAGGCTCATTTTCGTTCATAGCCTCAATCATGTCCTCGCGAAACGCCTTTCGTTTCTCCTGAACTTCTTGGTTTTGCATGGTTTCTTGGCGAGCCTTCTGGTAAGCTTGCACTTTTTTCTGCCATTCCTCTTTAAGCTGCTGCTCTTGATCAGCATCCATATCTTTGGACTGCATCTCGGATTGCATAGCTTTAAGCTCTTCCATGCTCACCCCTTGTTCGGCCATGTTCTGATCCATAGTATCTTGAACAAGGTTCTCCAGCTCTTTCTGCCGCTCCTGTAATTCTGGATTTTCCGCAAGGGTCTCTTTTTGAACGGATTGGAGCTCTTTTCCGATTTCCTGCATCCTTTGCATCTTGTCCTGCATGTTCTGCTGCTGCGTATTTTCCTGACTCTTTTCGGCGTCCTGGGCGGCCACCGGGCTGGATACCGTCAAGACCAGACCAAGAGCAAGGCAAGAGATAAAGGAAAAAAATGAAAATTTGGCCAAACGCATACATACTCCTTTTGATTTCAACTTGTTTGTTCTAAAAAAGAGGGGTAGTGAAACCTCCCCGGGTTCCCCCCGGACACCAACAACTACCATATCATCACCAGAGGGCAGATTGTCAAATGCATCCAGCCGGTCTGGGGAAACCTTGACAAGCAGACGGGTTCAAAATAAACTTATTGCTTATATTACCAGCTTCATGTTCTCGGGCCCAACTGGCTCATGCTTCCGAACCAAAAAGAGCAATGTAATGAAATCAGTCAGCTTTCGCGGGGGACTAAAACTACCTGGACCTCGAAGCCCTCAGCCCCTTACCCTGCAGACTCTGCCAGCTCCCGAAACATTGATCGTTCCCTTACTGCAACACACAGGTCCGGCCTGCACCCCTGTTGTTCATAAAGGCGATTTTGTTCATCAGGGCGACATTATCGCCCAAAATGCCCAGATCGCAATGATTGCTCCAGTTTCCGGGTATATCGAAGATACCAATCACACATGCCTTGCACCCCAGGGTCCAAGGACCGCGGCCATACGAATAGCCAACGATGGTCAAGACACTTTGTCCCCAGCCCGGGACCTTTCTCTGAAATCCATGGGCAAAATATTCCAGGCCGGGGTCAACGACTTCTCCTCCCGCTCCCTGCCCTTGTTCACCAAGTTGGTCCAAGCCCAGGAAAAAGGTATCCAAAGCTTGATTATCAACGGCCTGGATGAGGCCACTACCTGCGGCGGACATTCAACTCTTTGTGCAGCTTTCGCCCCGGACGTCCTCAAGGGAACACAAATCCTGCAAGAACTCCTTCGAGCCGAGCAGGTTTTCATCGCCGTCTACGCTCAGGCCAAACAGGCTGTTTTTGCCCTGAAACAAAACATTGAATCCGAATGTATCCGTCTGATCCCCTGCCGAGCCAAGCATCCACAGCATAAAGAGCAGCTCTTGATCTCCGTTCTCATGGGACAGGAATATCCGCCCCAGATCAAACCCGAAGATATGGGTATCACCGTGCTCAGCGCCGAAACAGCCTATGCCGTAGCCCAATGCGTGGTCCACGACCAACCTTTTGTTCACAAGTTATTGACCATTCACGGGCCTGCCCCTGGCGCTTCCCGGGGAGTTTTCGTCCGCCTGGGAACAACCCTTCAGGATGTGATCGAACTTTTGGGTCAGAGTGAATTCAAACTGGGCAAGGTCATTCTCGGCGGGCCCTTTACAGGCCAAGCCCTCTTTTCCTTGGACGTCCCGGTGAGTAAGCAGACACATGCATTGTGTTTGCAGACCAAGGACCAAATCCATCGCCCCCGGGACAAGGTCTGTTTTAAATGTGGCTCCTGTCACCAGGTCTGTCCCATGCGTCTTATGCCCTTTCTCATTTCCGGCTTCTCAGAAAGTAATAATCCTGAACTGGCTCAAAAGCACGACATACACTGTTGTATTGAGTGTGGGTGTTGCGCATATGTCTGCCCGGCCGGCATACCTCTGGTCCAATGGATACAAATGGGCAAAAATGCTATAGTCGCAATGTCTTCGTATGAAACTATAAGTTAGTTCATTCGTCGATATTCTTTTAACATATCGAAATAACAAGAAAATGGCCGGAGTCATAAGAGGAAGACGTCCCCCCGCCTGCAACGCCTGCAGCGTAAGCAATGCGGGCTGGCAGGGAGGATCCCGGCGAAATGGAAGAGATTTCACTGGATAAACCCCAGCTTAATACGCTGCGCTGTCCTTTCGGAATTAAGCAGGGTAAACCCTGGGAACGAAGAGGGGGTGCCTCTTACGCCTCTGGCTGAAATCCCAAGTTTGACCCTCGATCAATCCGGCAAAACTTTTTTTGGGCGCTTTGGCCCAAAAAATATGTCAGATTTGCCGGAGGCAAAGCTGACGCACAATTGGCTGCAAATAGAATGCAGCCGGACCTTCCGGAGAGAACCTTCATGCCCGAACACCGTTTTGTCGTTTCCGCGCATCCCCACGTGCATAGCGGTCGCACCCTGCAGCACCTCATGCTGGATACCATCGTGGCCTTAATACCAGCCGCCCTGTTCGGCATATACATCTTTGGTATAGAGGCTTTGCGGATTATGCTTCTGGCCGTTGGTTCAGCCCTGGCTTGGGAAGCCGCTTTTGCTATACTTACCAGGAAACCGCTTTCAATCCGGGATGGTACAGGGGTAGCCGGAGCCTTGCTCCTGGCCATGCTCCTCCCGGCCACCCTGCCGTGGTGGATTGTCCTCATCGGCACCCTGCTGATGATCGCCCTGGGCAAGGAAGTCTTCGGCGGATATGGATCCGCACCTTTTAACGGGGTACTTATTGCCTGGGTCGTTCTGCACATCTCCTATCCTGACTTTATGTACGACTGGGGCCTGGCTGCAAACGACCCCGCCGCTGCCGCAGCACCTATTGAAGTGTTCAAGCATCAGGGCCCAGCCCGGGTCAAAGAGCTCTATTCCTTAGGACACCTTTTCGTGGGTCCGACCACAGGTTCCATCGGCCAGAGTTCTATGCTCATGCTCTGTATCGGGGGAGCGTATCTCTTTGTGCGCCGGGTCATTGACTGGCGTATTCCATTTTGCTTCTTAGCCGGAGTCTTTGCCTTTTCCGCCCTTATCTGGGCCATAAATCCCGCAGCACATGCCGGCCCTGTCTTTCATCTTTTGGCTGGCGGAAGCATCATAGCCGCTTTTTTCCTGGCCACGGACATGCCCTCCACCCCGGTGACCAGGAAAGGAATGATCATTTTCGGTCTCGGGGCCGGCGTCTTGACCGTCATCATCCGCATTTGGGGGGCTTGGGCCTTTGGGGCTTTTTTTGCCGTTTTGATCATGAACATGGCCACCCCCTTTTTAGATAAATTTGCGCCCCAGGCCTACGGGAGGTAATGGCTGTGACCCTTGGCCAAATCCTGCGCATGGTTCTCGTCTTGACCCTGTTCACCGCAACCTGGGGAGGCATTTTGTCCATAGTCAAAATGGCCACCGAAGATCAGATCCAATATCAGCACATCAAAAAGATCAAAGCCCCGGCCCTGCGTCAGGCCATATCAATTCCCTACGACAATGATCCGATTAAAGACCGCAGGACTATCGTGATCGGCCGGGACAAGCAGGGAAATCCTGTAGAAAAAACCTTGTTTTACGCCAAAAAGAATGGCCAGGTGCGTGCTGTGATTTTCGAATCCTCGGCCAGTGGATATAAAGACCTGGTTGGGGTCATGTTGTCCATCAACGTCCACAAAGAAAGACTGGACGGCATATCCATCACTACCCATTCCGAGACCCCGGGAGTGGGAACCAGGGCCTTTCAAAGCCGCCCTTTCATGCGTCAATTTACAGGCCAACCCTTGAACACGAACTTTTCCTCCCAGGCAGAGGAATTGGATGCTGTTTCCGGGGCCACATATACTTCCAATGCGATCATGAATGCGGTGAACAAAGGGGTAGAACTTTATAACCACCATAAATCCAAAATCCTGGCTGATTCATGAGTTGAGGAGAACAGGCCATGTCCAGCTTTACCCGCGAATTGAGCAAAGGCTTGTGGAAGGAAGTCCCCCCTTTCCGTTTCGTCCTCGGACTCTGTCCCACCCTGGCCGTGACGTCCAGTGTGGACAGCGCTCTGGGCTTGGGATGCGGGGTCATCTTCGTTCTTTTGGTCAGCAACACCCTGGTTTCCGCTTTTCGCCACCTCATACCCACCCCAATCAGGGTCCCCGTCTTTGTGGTCATCATCGCCTCGGCAGTAACCATAGTGGAACGGGTCATGGAGGCCTATTTCTTCGCCTTGTACCAGGTCCTGGGCATCTGGATTCCGCTCATCGTAGTCAACTGCTTAATTTTGGGCCGTTCCGAGGCCTTTGCCCGTAAGAACCCGATTCATCTGGCTATAGCCGACGGTTTGGGCATGGGCACAGGCTTTACCCTGTCCCTGATCATTCTGGCTTCCATTCGGGAGATCCTTGGAGCCGGCACTTGGTTCGGACTCCAGGTGATGCCTGCCTCCTATTTGGGTTTCGAGCTTTTGCAAAGTCCCCCGGGAGCCTTCATCTGCCTGGGTTTGATGCTGGTGGCCATCAACTACATTTCCTGCCGGATCGAACGGTGGGGAACATAGAAGATGCGAGTGCACATGCTGATTTTGCACTCGCCAGAGGTCAGTCACGCCATGGCGTGACCAGAAGTCACCCATTAAAAGGCCCTAGGTCAGAGATCAGCAAAAACAAATGCTTATAATTCCAGATTGTATCGCACATGAACGTGAAGCGCCCTTTTGCAGTGACGTCATAGAAGAGAGGACAGCAGGATGGGTGAATACATTTTGATGATGGTCACGGCCATCTTTGTCAACAATATCCTCTTAATCCGGTTTTTAGGTCTGTGCCCTTTTGTGGGGGTGTCCACCAGCCAAGAGACTGCTCTAGGCATGTCGGCTGCCGCACTCTTCGTCAATGTCCTGGCCAGCTCCATCTCCTGGAACGTGTACCATTTCCTTCTCCTGCCTTTGGGCCTGGAATACCTGCGCACCGTGGCCTTCATCCTGGTCATTGCCTCCCTGGTTCAATTGGTGGAGATCATCCTGCAAAGAATAGCTCCAGCCATGTATCGGGCCCTGGGCATATACCTCCCGTTGATCACTACCAACTGTATGATTTTCGGTGTGGCCGTTCTCAACATCCAGAGAGAACATACTTTTTTGGAAACAGTTCTTTACTCTTTGGCCACGGCTTTGGGATTCAGCCTGGCCTTAAACATCCTGGCCGGCCTGCGGGAACGCATGGTTTTGGGGCGCGTCCCGCTGCTGATGCAAGGCTTTCCAGCTGCCCTGGTCACAGCCGGGATAATGGGCATATGTTTCTACGGTTTTTACGGCCTGGGACAATAGGCATCTCCGGAGCTTGAAAAATGATCTCTGTTCTGACCGCAATGGCGGCTATGGCCGGTTTGGGCCTGGCCCTGAGCATTGTTTTGGGCCTGACGGCCAAGGTATTTTATGTCTGCGTTGATCCCAGGGTTGAATCCATTCTGGATATCCTGCCCGGGGCCAACTGTGGAGGATGTGGTTACGCTGGATGCAGCGATTATGCCAAAGCCATCGTCCAGCACGGGGCAGCTCCCCATCTTTGCGTAGCCACGGGCCCTGAAACCACTGAGGGTGTCTGTACCCTGATGGGTATGTCCGCCCAGCTTGGTGAACGGAAAGTGGCCAGGATTTTCTGCCAGGGAGATGACCACCGGGCCATGAAGCGATTTGAATACGCCGGGGCTCAGGATTGCCGGGCGGCCATTATTTCCACAGCAGGAGATAAAGCGTGCACATATGGGTGTGTGGGGCTGGGAACCTGTGTCCGCTCCTGCCCCTTTTCCGCCCTGAGTATGGGCGAGAATGGACTACCTGTAGTCAACGAATATGTGTGTACCGGGTGCGGTAAGTGTGTCCAGGTCTGTCCTCGAAATATTCCCCAGCTTGTCCCCGCCTCCCAGAAAACGGCCAACTTATGTTCGTCCCACGACCCGGGCAAAACAGTCAAGCAGGTCTGCTCCATAGGCTGCATCGCCTGTGGGGTATGCATCTCGAAATGCCCGGAAGAAGCCGTTTCCATGGTCGACACCTTGGCTGTAGTGGATGCAAACACCTGTACCGGTCAAATGGTTTGCGTGGAGAAATGCCCAACCGGCTCCATGGTCAGCCTTGCCTCCGGCAAGTCTGACATCTCAATTCCAGAGTCTCCTTGATCATGCCTTTGTCATCAGCCACAGAAACAGGAGAAATCCTGCACCTCCTCCCCGGTGGATTGGCCAAGGTCAAGATACCGAAGCGATCGACCTGCCAAAGCTGCGCCCATCGTGGTTTCTGTAACCCCTTTGGCACAGAATTCATGTCAGTTTCCGCAGACAACGCCCTGGGAGCAAAGCCCGGCCAACAGGTTGAAATCAGCTTTCAGCCCCAAGGACAGAAAAAGGCCATCCTCATCCTGTATCTTTTTCCCCTGATCGCCTTGGTATCAGGGGCCCTGATCGGCTGGTATATGAACTTTACAAACAATCCGGACGCATCGGCCGCCTTATCCAGTCTGGGCTGTCTTGTCCTGGTTTTTGCCGTCATCAACTGGCACACCAAACGCCAAGCCCGCAAACAATCTGGCCGGCAACCGCGGATAATACGCATAGTTTCCTGAACACAAATTGCTGTTATCCAGTTACAGAGCAAGGTAACTGTATTTGATGACAATAAGAAGCAAAACCAAAGAGCCCCGACAACCCTGCCTCCAAACTTGATCCCGGAGGCGTCTTCAGTCATCATGTGAAAATGAGACTTTTCTTCAGAATCTGGACAGGAGGAGGTTTATGCACATCGTATTCCATGAACGCTACCGGGAAGTGTACGCCTCAGATCCGGCCGCGGCCAAAGGCAGATTGGACCAGGCCTATTCCTTGCTCCAGGAATACGGACATTCCTGGGTCAAGCCGGAGCCAGCCACACAAGAGGACATCCTCCTGGTTCACACGCCTGCACATGTGGATCGCATTGAACAGAGAAGCCATCTCTATGAGCTGGCCCTGCTGGCCGCCGGAGGGGGGATTGCCTCCGCCCGGCTGGCCTGTTCCGGGAATCCGGCTTTTGGTCTGATCCGTCCGCCGGGTCACCACGCCAGTGTTGATTCCTGCTGGGGATTTTGCTGGTTTAACAATATGGCCGTGGCCATGCAGGTTATGCGCAAAGAGGATTTGATCCGTCGGGGACTGATCGTGGACATCGATCTGCACTTTGGAGACGGCACCAGCGGATTTTACTCCCGAGATCCGGATGTCACCTATTACCATCTGGACTCCATCCCGGATCTGGAACGGACCCTGAACGAGCAGGATGCATGTGATCTGGTGGGTATATCGGCCGGCTTCGACCGCCACATAGAAGACTGGGGAGGGATCTTATCTACAGAAAATTACTCCCAGCTGGGAAAAATAATCAAAGAATTCGCAGACCAACACTGCCCGGGACGGGTATTCGCTCTCCTGGAGGGAGGCTACAATCATCGGATCCTGGGCCAGGCCATCCAAGCCTTGATCCAGGGGCTGGAAGGGTGAAAGGATTGTGCTTGGTCGTCGAGGGCAGTTGTCAGCCCCGCCGCTGGCCGCAGACGGCCAGTTTGATCAAGCGTGAAACTGTTTCTGACATATTTTTTTGCCCTTAAGTGCAAAAAAAATTATATAATTTCTGAGTCAGGGCAGCCGACGGCTGCCCTGACTCAGAAATTATTTGGAGTAGGAAAACTCCAGCTTCTCCTGTCCTTCCTGGTCTGAAGACAGATCCACCAGGACTGTGCCACCCTTTTGCAAGGTACCGAACAGCAACTCATCGGCCAGACGGTCCTTAATCTCGCTTTGCACGATCCTGGCCAAAGGCCGGGCCCCGTAGTCGGGATCAAACCCCTTTTTGGCCACCCAAGCCGTGGCTGCCGGAGTAAGCTCCACCTGCACCTTCTTTTCCCGCAATTGCTGGTTGAGCTCGGTAATGTTCTTGTCCACAATCCGTTCCATGAGTTCGGGAGATAAGGCGTTAAAGGGCACAATACCGTCCAGCCGGTTTCGAAATTCCGGGGAAAAATGCTTTTCCGCAGCCTTAACCCCTTTCTGGGCCCTATTCGCCGACTTTTCCTGTCCAAAACCGATGTTCTGGGAGCTCATGTCCCGAGCCCCGATATTGGAGGTCATAAGCAGGATAACATGCCGAAAGTCGGCCTTGCGGCCGGCGTTGTCGGTCAAGGTAGCGTAATCCATGACCTGCAAGAGGATATTGAACAGGTCCGGATGAGCCTTCTCTACTTCGTCCAGCAAGAGGACACAATGCGGCTGTTTACGGATGCTGTCCGTGAGCAGGCCGCCTTGATCGAACCCCACATATCCGGGAGGGGCACCGATCAGACGGGCCACGGCATGTTGTTCCATATATTCACTCATATCGAAGCGCAGAAAATGAATGCCCAGACGATCGGCCAATTGCCTGGCCAGTTCGGTCTTGCCCACACCAGTGGGGCCAACCAGGAGGAAATTACCCACCGGTTTGTTGGCCTCTCTGAGTCCGGCCCGGGACCGCTTGATGGCCTGGGCCAGGAATCTGACGGCCTGATCCTGCCCGAATATGTACTTAAAGAGTTCCCCTTCCAGGTTGTGCAGCTTTTCCCGGTCCGAACTGCTGACCCGCTGAATGGGAATGCGGGCCATCCCGGCCACCACGTTCTCAATATCTTTGGGCGATATCTGCTTGCGTTTGCGCTTGTGAATATCCAGACTGAGCAGGGCTCCGGTCTCATCCATAACGTCAATGGCCTTGTCCGGCAGGTAGCGGTCCGGCAAGTGCCTGGAGGTGAGCTCTACGGCCGACTTCAAAGCCCTTTTGGTGTACTTCACCCCGTGATGTTCTTCATAATACGGCCTGAGCCCCTCCAGGATGGCTACGCTTTCATCCTGGCTGGGCTCCGGCACATCGATCTTCTGGAAACGCCTGGACAGGGCTCGGTCCTTCTCGAACAGATTCTTGTATTCCTCATAGGTCGTGGAACCAATGCAGCGGAGCTGACCTGAAGCCAGGACCGGCTTGAGGATATTGGAAGCGTCCATGGACCCCCCGCTGGTGGCCCCGGCCCCAATCACAGTGTGAATTTCGTCGATGAATAGAACCGCTTTGCTTCCCAACTTGCATAATTCATTGATGATTCCCTTCAATCTTGATTCGAAGTCTCCCCGGAACTTGGTTCCGGCCAGCAAGGCCCCCATATCCAGGGCATAGATGTCAGTCTCCAAAAACGGTTCCGGCACCGTGGCCTCAGCTATGCGCAAGGCCAATCCTTCGGCCAAGGCGGTTTTCCCCACCCCAGGATCACCGACAAATAATGGATTGTTCTTCCGGCGGCGGGAAAGGATTTGGATCGTTCGTTCCAGCTCCTGACTGCGGCCGATTAAGGGGTCGATATCTCCACACTTGGCCCGCTCGGACAGGTTTTGGGTATATTTCTGCAAGGCGGTGTTTTTTTCCTTTTGTTGACACGAGGAACACGCTTCCTGCTCTTTGGCCCGGCCATGCGAAATGTATTCCAAAACATCCAGCCGCTCCACGCCTTGGGACTTCAGGTAATACACGGCGTAGGAATCTTCTTCATCCATGACTGCAGCCAAGAAGTCGCCGAGCTCGACTTTTCCTTTTTCCGCTGACTGCACATGGACTATAGCCCGTTGCAGTACCCGCTGCACGCTTAAGGTTTGGATCACTTCTTTGGCCTGTCCTTGCGGATAGACCTCCATGTGCTCGACAAAATAACGTTCCAACTGATTGCGCAGCCGGCTGACGTTCACTCCGCAATTATACAGAAGGTTTTTGCCCTTGGTGTCCAGAAGGTAGGCGTAAAGGACGTGCTCCAGGGTCAAAAACTCGTGATGCCTGCTGCGGACTTCACGAACAGCTAGGGCAAATATCTTTTCCAGGTCCCGACTCAACATATCATACCTCTTCCATTGTACATTTGATTGGATATCCTTCTTCTTTGGCCATTTGATGAACCCGGGCCACTTTGGTCTCGGCCACTTCAAAGGTGTAGATCCCGCATACCCCTGAGCCGTTTCTGTGGACACTGAGCATAATGTGGATGGCTTCCCCTTCGGATTTGAAGAACACGTTTTTCAGGACGTAGACCACAAACTCCATGGTCGTGTAATCGTCATTATACAGGACAACCTTATACTGTGGGGGTTCAGTAACTTCCTGATCAGTATCCGGTTCGAGTTCAGGTCGTTGCAATTGATTGCTCATCCAACGCTCCATATTCCAATATGCCTGAGCCCAATTTTGCCGGGGCTGTATGGCCCCTTACCTCTCCTGGGTCGGCCACGCGGCTTTCAAGGCAAGCACAATATTTATAATCTTCTAATTTTGCAGCCTTTTATAATTGCTCCCCAAGTCTGGGAGCTTTGAAGGACCGGTATTTCATCAAATGACTGACGTGGATTGCACTCTGTTTCCCTATCATTGATGTCCATTGTACGAAATAATAATTCCTGATACAAGGGTGTAAAGATTCATCCGATAAAGATTCAGAAGAAAGCCGTTTTTTGCTGTTCCGGGTTCCTCGTATGAAACAAGATTTACCCCGGACAAGAGCCGGAGTCCGGGATGACGTTCCTCCTGATCTTTACTCCGTTCCCTCCGCCCCCTCTGTCCGCCCGGGGCGTCCTGGCAGCTCGGCTAAAATCCTGGCCCGCTCCTGCGCAGAAAAAACAAATGATTCTTCTTCTGGAAGGTTGTTTTGTTGCCGCCACTCTCTGTGCAGTTGATGATAGCTTTTCGTGGTCCAGGGCCAAACATTGAGTTCAAGAGCCCGGGCTGCTTCCCAGATTTGATCAGGATCCCCTTCAATTTCCACAAAGTGTCCAAATGGGAGCTGGTCTAAACAGACCATACATGTGCCCAGCAGCCATTTCTCCCTAACTTTTTGGTAGCAAAAGACCTCATGGTAGCCAAGACCCAGCAGAAGGGCGTGCATACTTGGCCCATCCTGGACTGCTGTCTGAATCTCCTCCCATGTTTTGACCCGGGAATCATCCGTTTTTTCTTTGTCCCGGGGAGGAGTCTTCAGGCAGAGGACCGTTTCCTGAGCCTGTCGTAACCGCAAAAGCGCCCCTGCTCTCTTCAAATCCCCTTCCCCCGTGTCGTAGACCCGATTTTGCTCAAAAACCTTATGCACAAAACGGGCCTGAGTACTGGCCAAAACATGCCGCAGTTGATCGAAATCAGAATATAGAAACTTTACTTCCTGTTCCAGTCCCACGGACATCTTCTCCTTGGCAAACACATATACATTAAGCCCTGCTTCAGGCCCTGTTTACCTGCACGCCGTCTTGGGCTAGAATGCACATAGAAGCTAAAACCTTCAACCATTCCATACACCGGCAACAGGCATGAACCGTCAAGACCTAGAACAATTGCGCCGCCGCTTGCCGCGGCATCCGAACATCATGGGCAAGAGCAGATACCTTAACGCCGCCGTTCTCATCCCCCTGATCGAAAAAAACAATGAATTCGAATTCCTTTTCCAAAAGCGGGCGGCCCATATCCGGCAAGGAGGGGAAGTCAGCTTTCCTGGCGGAGAGTTTGAGCCCCAAAACGACCACTCCTGCCAGGAGACGGCCTTGCGGGAGGCAGAAGAAGAACTGGGTATTTCCCGGGAAAAAATTCATATCCACGGTCGCCTGGACACCTTCGTTTCAGCTAGAGGGGTCACAGTTGACAGCTTCGTGGCCACATTGGATCTGGCTTCCCTCGACGAGCTAAAGCCAGACAGCAACGAGGTGCAAAGGCTGTTCACACTCCCGGTCTCATTCTTTGAGCACTACCCTGCCCAGGAATACGAATTGGAGCTGGAAATCAAGCCCTGGTACAAGACAAAAGACAACGTAGGCCTTCAACGTTTGCCGGTAGACGCCCTGGGCCTGCCCCCCAGGTACAAAAAACCCTGGCCTGGACTGGCCCACAGGGTGCTGGTCTACCAAACGCCGGAAGAAGTGGTTTGGGGGTTGACTGCGGAATTGGTCAATGCTGTCATCATGCTGTTGCAAAAGGATGCGAAGGCCCAAACTTAGCCAAGGTCCAAAGGACTTTATGCCTCCATCTCAATACAGGCATATGCATTATGATTGTGAATGGATTCAAAACTCTCCACTTCAGCTTTAAACCATTGCACTAAGGGATGCTCCTGAAGCTGATTGGCCACATTGCGGACAACATCTTCCACAAAGGCCGGATTGTCAAAGGCCCATTCGGTCACAAACTTCTCATCCACCCGCTTGAGGAGGGCGTAGACAGGGGACGAGGCGGAGGTCTGGGCGATGCTTATGAGATCTTCCAACCACAGCAGGCCGTCGAACCTGGCCTTGATCTTGACCATGGCCCGCTGACTGTGGGCCCCCTGAGAACTGATGGCCAAAGAACAAGGACATACCGTCATCACCGGAACATTCACACTGACATACATGGTCGGCTTGCCGGCTTCCAGCTCACCGGAAAAACTGCATACATACTGCATGAGCCCGGGGCTGCCGCTCTGGGGAGCTTGCTGGGCCAGAAAAAAAGGAAATTCAAAGGTCAGATGCGAGCGCCGGGCCTCCAGGCGCAGCTGAACATCTTCTAACAGCTGCTTAAAACTGTGGTAATCCAACACCCCGGTCCAGGCTTGCAAAGCTTCTAAAAAACGGCTCATATGGGTGCCCTTGAACTGGCTGGGCAAATCTACATACAGATCCACCTGGGCAACAGTGTGTTGGACCCCGTCATTTTTATTTCTGACCACAAGAGGATACCGCAGTCCCTTGACCCCGACGCGATCAATGGGCATATGCACGCCAGACGGGCTGTTTTGTACATCCTGCATTTAACTCAAATCCTTTCCTGTTGTGGACAAGCTCAGTTTTCCATGCTTGATCCCCCGGGTAGATGTCAAGCGTTGGGCAACCGAGCGTACGTCTTTGACCGGACCCCTTAAAACCAGAACCTCCATGCAGTTGTGGGCATCGATATGCACATGCAGGGAGGTGATGATGATATCCAGGGCCTGGTGTTGGATTTCAGTCATCTTTTGGGCCAGATCACTCTGATGGTGATTATAGACCAGGGTCAGGGTTCCGGTCACTTCCCGGTTTTGATCCTCCCATTCTTTGTGCACCAGCTCCTTGCGGATCAGGTCTCGGATAGCCTCGGATCGTGTCTGATAACACCGTTCCTCGCATATCCTGTCAAAACGTTCCAACAAATCAGAATCCAAAGAAACCCCAAACCGGATGGTCTCACCCATATACAAGCCTCCTTCCCTCTATGTCTGGGCAACCTGGAATCATTTCCTACCAACAGCCGGGCCAAGAGTCCAGCTACTTCTGGATTTAGACCTTGTAGCTGTTTGACACATCGCTTTTTGCCCCCTTTGGCATAAAAAATATTTCAGTTTTTCCCGCAGACAAAGCTGAAAATTTCGTGTTGCTCGAATGTGAATTTTATGTCAATCTCGGCTGGCAAAAATTTGACGCCGCCATTACTGTCCAGTGAGGGCCTGGACCTCAAAGTACCATAAAGCATATCTGGCCGTCATATCCATATTCCTCCCTGGAAGGAACCGGTAACTGCACATACACCCTAATACAATATATTGTGCCAATTGGGCACTGCCTCAGCAATGTTCGGACCGGACTCCCTTTTTGTGAAATGCACGCTCATGAACCCAAAAACCGGACAGGAACAGGATAGGGACACAATATCATTTCCACCACAGAATCCAGCCAAAGGGGGAAGTATGCACGATCAACATTTTCAGGCAGTAAAGGATCGGCTTGGGGATGTCTCCAGACGGGATTTCATCAAGTTTTGCTCCATTATGGCCGCAGGCATGGGCCTGCCCTTGACTGCCGGAAAAGATCTGGCCGCAGCGGTGACCAATCCGCAGCGTCCGCCGGTTATTTGGCTCTCCGGGCAGGAGTGCACCGGATGCACTGAATCCCTGCTCCGACCATTCCACTTGACCCTTGAGCATCTCATCTTGGATCTCATCTCCTTAGAGTACAATGAAACCCTCAACGCCGGGGCCGGGCACCAGGCTGAAGAACATAAGGAAAAAATGGTCGAAAAACACGCCGGGAAGTTCATCCTGGTGGTGGAAGGGGCCATACCCACCAAGGACAAAGGCGTGTACTGTCAAATCGCAGGTCAGCCCTTTGTGGACATTGTCCGCAAAACGGCAGACAAGGCCGGAGCCATTATAGCCATCGGCTCCTGCGCCGCCTGGGGCGGCATCGCGGCAGCCGAACCCAACCCCACCGGGGCCAAAGGCGCTCCGGAGGTCCTGTCCGATAAAACCGTTCTCACTGTTCCCGGCTGCCCCCCCAATGCCTATAACTTCGTCTCCACTGTGGCCTACTATTTGACCTACGGCAAGCTTCCGGCCCTGGACGGGAAGGGACGGCCCAAGTTCGCCTACGATCGCCTCATACATGAAAACTGCGAGCGCCGCCCCCACTTTGACGCCGGGCGTTTTGCACAATCCTTCGGCGATGAAGGGCATCAGAAAGGTTGGTGCCTGTACAAGCTGGGATGCAAGGGCCCGGTCACTTATAACAATTGCTCCATCATGAGCTTCAACGATGTTGATACCTGGCCGGTAGACACCGGACATCCCTGTTTTGGGTGCAGCGAAGCCGGAGTTGGTTTCCACGTACCACAATTTGTCCAGGCCGAGTTGACCGAGGACAGCCTGATCACACCGGCCGCCACCCCGGCCGGCATTGAGTACCAGCGGGGAGGCAACATCTCGGCCGGTACGGCTGCCCTGGCTGGAGCAGCGGTCGGAGTCGCGGCCGGAGCCACGGCAGTGGCCGCCACTAAGCTCAAGTCTTCTTCCGATGACCCGGACAATTAAAGGGGGAGCAATAATGAGCATCAAACGGCGAGAATTTTTGAAAACAGCCGCCGGCAGCGGGCTGCTTCTGGCCGCCGGGACCTCCGCCGCTTGGGGGGCTCCGGCTGAACCGGACCTCCCTCCCCAGGCCTTGGGAATCCTCTATGACTCCAATTTGTGTATTGGCTGCCAGGCCTGTATGACGGCCTGCAAGCAGGCCAATGACATGCCGCCCGAGCACGTAGGGGTCAATGACATGTGGGACAACCCCCTGGATCTTTCGGCCAAAACCTTAAACATCATCAAAATGTACTCCCAGGGACAGGAGCGGGCTTTCGTCAAACGCCAATGCCTGCACTGCCTGGAGCCCTCCTGTGCAGCCGCCTGTCCGGTTTCCGCCTTGCGCAAGGACCCAGAGACCGGGGTAGTCACTTATAACAAGGACGCCTGTATCGGTTGCCGCTATTGCCAGATAGCCTGCCCGTATAACGTACCAAAATTTGAATGGGACAATCCTTTCCCCCAAATCCGCAAATGCCAGCTGTGCGACCACCTCTATGCAGAGGGCCGTTATGCCGCTTGTTGTGAAGCCTGCCCCACGGGAGCCTCTCTCTTCGGACCCGTGGAGGAGCTGAAAAAAGAAGCCCGGCGGCGCCTTTTGATGGAACCGGGCCGGTACTACGAGTTTCCGGTCAATCATATCCAGACCGGTATCCGGGTATCCCATCAGGCCGAGGAATACATCGACCATATCTACGGAGCTGAAGAACTGGGCGGCACACAGGTCATGCTCTTGTCCGGCACGGATTTTCAGAAGCTGGGCCTTCCGGAACTGAAAAAGACCTCCTATGTGCAAGATCTGGAAGGCATTTCCAAGGGCCTGTACAAGTATCTTCTCTATCCGGCCGTAGCTTTGGGAGGACTCTTGTATGTGGTCAATAAGCGGGGGGAACACGAGTAGTTCCTGACCTGGAGAATAACGGTTTCAAACCGGGACAAGGAGAAGAATCATGGCAGAAGCACGACCAGCTGGCGGAAGGGTGCTGACCGTCCCTTTTGTGGTGGGGGTGATCATCATCTTAATCGCCGGACTTTATCTGGCCAAACGATTTGTCTACGGCCTGGGTCCGGTCACAGGAATGAACGATGGATATCCCTGGGGCCTGTGGATCGCCTATGACGTCAATGTGGGTACCGCCTTTGCCTGCGGGGGGTACGCCATGGCGGTGCTCATATATATTTTCAACCGTTTTGAATATTCTCCCCTGCTCAAACCGGCCATATTGACCAGCATGTTCGGATACATTCTGGGTGCTGTTTCCGTGTTCATCGATATCGGCCGCTACTGGCAGATGCACAACGTGTTCTTACCCTGGCATGCCAACATCCATTCCGCTCTTCTGGAAGTGGCCCTGTGCATCGCTGCCTACTGCTTAGTATTGCTCATCGAGTTCGCCCCGGTCATCCTCAAGCGCTATTCCATCAAGAACCTGGAAGTCAGGCTGAACCGGACCTTGTTCATATTTGTGGCCCTAGGCATGCTCCTGCCCACCATGCACCAGTCTTCCCTGGGTGCCCTCATGATCCTGGCCGGGGCCAAGCTGTCACCCCTGTGGTGGAGTAAGCTTCTGCCCCTTTTCTTTCTCCTGGGCGCAATGCTTTTGGGCTATGCCATCGTCATTTTCGAGACCTCTCTGTCCAGCGTCCGCTTCAACAATCCCCAGGAGCTGAAGATCCTGCGCAAGCTGGCCAACATTGTGCCCTGGGTCCTGGGAGCCTTCATTGTCATGCGCATCCAGGACATCAACGCTCAAGGAGCTCTGGGTCTGGCTTTTCAAGGGGATCTGGCCGGAAACATGTTTTTGGTGGAAATGGCCTTCCTCATTATCTCTTTCATCCTGATCGCCCCCCCGGCCAACCGGGGAAATCCAAAGAAGGTGCTGTGGTCCGCCTTTTGTCTTTTGCTCGGAGTGGGGTTGTACCGCTTCAGCTCATACATCATCGGCTACGATCCCGGGAACGGGTGGCACTACTTCCCCACCTTTGGTGAACTGATCATCACCTTGGCCATTATCACCGTGGAGATCCTCGGCTACCTGTGGATCGTCAAGCGCTTCCCGGTGCTGGCCCTGCCGGAGAGAACGTAAAAGGCGTAGTCATGTGTTCGGTATTTTGCTGTATTTCAAGGTCCAGATCACGACCACTCATGAGTTCATAAATCCCGAAGGAGCTATATAATGGCAAAGAGAATTACTGTTGATCCCATCACCCGGATCGAAGGACACCTGCGGATAGACTGCGAAGTGGATAACGGCCGGGTGAGCAAGGCCTGGTCTTCGGGGCAGATGTGGCGGGGCATAGAAGTCATCCTCCAGGGCCGGGATCCCAGAGAGGCCTGGATCTATACCCAGCGCATCTGCGGGGTGTGCACAACGGTGCATGCCATTGCTTCGGTCCGGGCCGTGGAAAATGCCCTGGACCTGGAAATCCCCTTAAACGCCCAGCTCATTCGCAACCTGATCATTGCCGGGCACGGTATTTTCGACCATCTGGTCCATTTCTATCATTTGTCCGCTCTGGATTGGGTGGACATTGTCTCCGCCCTGGATGCCGACCCTAAGGCCACAGCCAAACTGGGCCAACAACTCTCCAACTGGCACAGAAACAGTGTGAGTGAGATCTCCGGCATCCAGGAAAAACTGAAGAACTTCGTGGCTTCCGGACAGCTGGGCATATTTGCCAGCGGCTACTGGGGCCATCCGGCCATGAAGCTGTCCCCGGAGGTCAATCTTCTGGCCGTGACCCATTACTTTCAGGCCCTGGAATACCAGCGTCGCATCAACCAGATTGTAGCCATTCTGGGGAGCAAGACCCCCCATATCCAGAATCTGGCAGTGGGCGGAGTAGCCAACCCCGTCAATCAGGACAGCCCGGCCTCCATCAACGTGAATAAGCTGTACCAGATCAAGTCCCTCATCGATGAAATAGATGCCTTTATCAAACAGGTCTACCTGGTGGATGTGGCCGCCATAGGTGCCTTTTACGCCGATTGGACCGAATACGGCTCCGGAGTGCTCAACTACTTAAGTGTCCCCGACCTGCCCACAGACACCAAGGGCGAGTCCTTCATGCTCCCTGGTGGGTACATCCCAGAAGGAGATATTGGCTCCTTTCAGCCTGTCACTTCATTTCAGGATGATTTTTTCAGCCAGAACGTCAAGGAAAGCATTAAACACGCCTGGTACAAGGGCGAATGGGACCGCCATCCCTTTGCAGAAGAGACAGTGCCCGATTACACCGGCTTTGAAGACCAGGGCAAGTATTCCTGGGTCAAGGCCCCCAGCTTCAACGACCAACCGGCCCAGGTCGGGCCCCTGGCCAACGTCCTGGCCATGGTCGCGGCCGGACACAAACCGACCAAAGACTACCTGGACCTGGCCCTGAAGACCGCCGGCACTCTGGCCGGGAGCGAGATCCCGGTCCAGGCTCTGCACTCCACCATCGGCCGGCACGCCGCCCGGGCGGTGCGGGCTGCGGTCCTGACCGACACCCTGAACCAAAACTGGAAGGCTTTGGTGGACAACATCGGCTCAGGGGATACTGAGATCTGTAATACGCCACAATTTCCCAAGGGAGAAATTCAGGGATTCGGCTTCCACGAGGCCCCGCGCGGCGTCCTCTCCCACTGGGTGGTGATCAAGGATGGGAAGATAGAAAACTACCAGTGCGTGGTTCCTTCCACCTGGAATGCCGGACCACGCAGCAAAAATGACGAACCCGGCCCCTATGAAGCCTCTCTGGTGGACAACCCCATCGCTGATCCGGAAAAGCCCCTGGAAGTATTGCGAACTGTGCATTCCTTTGATCCCTGCATCGCCTGTGCGGTGCACATGATGGACCAGGATGAAAAGGAGATCGTGAAGGTCAAGGTACTGTAAGAGCGGGATGACTCTGGCCAGGGCAAAACATTTTACCCTGGCCAGTGTTCATATTTGCCGAATTAATCAATACAAAAAGTTGCCTCCCCAAAAATTTTCCAGCAAATGAAATGACACACCCATCGCAATATAACCTCCTCATCCTGGGGGTGGGCAATATCCTCCTCTCAGATGAAGGAGCCGGGGTCAGGGCCCTGGAGCTCCTGCAGCAGCGCTATACATTTCCCGCTCAGGTGGAGCTGTTGGACGGAGGAACCAGCGGCCTGGAGCTCTTGCCTGCCCTGGACCATCGAACCCATGTCTATATCCTGGACGTAGTCCAGCAAAAGGACTTGCCACCCGGGCAAACAACCGTTGTGGATCTCGCCCAGTCTCCGGGATATTTCCGGCAAAAGATATCCCCCCACCAACTGGGCCTGTCCGAAGTCCTGGCCGTAGCCGAAATGAGCGGGACTTTGCCTCCCCAAATCAAACTTATGGGCATCCGGCCGCTCAGTTTGGAGACCGGGCTGGATCTGACGCAGACAGTGCGAGAAGGGCTGGAAAAAATGATCGAATTTCTGGTAGGTGATCTCTCAGAATTGGGCCTGCCTCCCAATCTCCGAAAACGGAAAGCTAAATCATAACTCCTCAAAAAACTCTTTGATATGGTACCGTGAAAGATGCTCCAAAAGCTTGAGAAAAAATTTTCTCGAATTTTAAATAAATACACAAAATATAGTTAAAGTTCTCGTCCTGTCGACGACGGGACGGAAACTTTAACAGATCCTGGGCAGCTGTTCCCCTTCCAGCATATGTACCAGCCGTTGTCCGCCTATGACTGTATTCAGGACCACCCGGCCGGGGTTTTCGGCCCCTACCCGACCAATGATGGCCGCATGAGTGCCCAGTTTATCATCGTGCATAATGGCCAAAGCCTGCTGCGCCATCCTTTCAGGAACAATGCAGATCATCTTGCCTTCATTGGCCAAAAACATGGGATCCAGGCCTAAAAAGGCACATCCTTCCTCCACGCCGGGATCTAAGGGGATCGCGGACTCCTCCAGCTCTATACTTACCTCGGACTGCTCGGCGATCTCCTTGATCGTGGTGGCCAGTCCCCCGCGGGTAGGGTCGCGAAGGACATGCACATCGCCTACCTTGTGCATGAGCTTATGCACCATATGATGCAGAGCGGCTGAGTCACTTTGTACCGGGGTCTGGAATCGAAGCCCCTCCCGGTGGGCCATAATGGTCAGGCCATGGTCACCGATGGTCCCGTTGACCAGAACCACATCCCCGGGTTGAGCCCTATTGCCCTGGGGAGGATTTTGGTTCTGTATTTCCCCCAGACCGGTGGTGTTAATAAAGACCTGATCCACAGCCCCCCTGGGTACAACCTTGGTGTCTCCGGTCACAATACGCACCTCGGCCAACTCTGCGGCTTGGGCCATGCTGGACACAATCCGGTCCAGGACCTCCAGCTCCAGGCCTTCCTCCAGAATGAAGCCGCAGCTCAAAAACTTGGGAACGGCCCCACTCATGGCCACATCGTTGACCGTTCCGTGTACAGCCAAGGAACCGATATCCCCGCCCGGGAAAAACAGGGGAGTTACAGTGAATGTATCCGTACTCATAGCTACCGGCCCGGATATTTCCAAACAGGCGGCATCGTTGAGGGAGGATAAAACTGGGTTTCCCAAATGCCGGACAAAGACCTCTTGAATCAGGCGCTGAGAGGCCAAGCCGCCACTTCCATGGTCCAGAAGAATGTGAGGAGTCATTTCTTTCCCTCTGCCCTATGCTCTATGCTCTTGCCTCTTCCCCCTGCCCCATGCCCCATGCTCCATGCGCCATGCTCCCCGCCTTCTTACATTCCATACCGAAATACTGCGGCGCAGCTCCCTTCTGTGGATACCATGCACGGCCCCACCGGGTAGCTTGGAGTGCATTTTCCTCCAAAGAGAGGACACTGCCGGGGCTTCAAAGCCCCTTTGAGCACTTGACCACAGCGGCATCCCGGCGGTTCACCGTCCTCTATCTCCGTCAGCCCGAACCTGGCCCAGGCATCAAACCCTTCATACTCAGGACGCAGCAACAGGCCACTGTCCTCTATCAGTCCCAGGCCCCGCCATTCCACATCTGTGGTCACAAACACCTCCTGCATCACCGCCTGGGCGGACCGATTCCCTTCCTCCTTGACCGCCCGGGGGTAGGCGTTTTCCACTTCCGCTCGTCCTCTGGTCAACTGGCTGACCAGGGCATTAAGAGCCATCAAGATGTCGGCTGGCTCAAAACCGGCCACCACAGCCGGGACTCCGAATTCTGCGGCCAGGAAACGGTAGGGAGTCAGTCCGATCACAGTGGAGACATGACCGGGCAGAAGGAAGGCATCCACCTGCACCTCACGGCTGTCCAAGAGAAAACGCAAGGCCGGAGGAATCAGCTTATGACAGGAAAGCAGGGAAAAATTCTGTAGCCCTTCCGCCCCGGCCTGTTGCAAAGTTGCAGCCATTCCCGGAGCAGTGGTCTCGAACCCCACCCCCAGAAAAACCACCTCCCGTCCGGGGTTGGTTCGGGCCAGATGCAAGGCCTCCAACGGTGAATAGCATATCCGCACCTCCCCTCCTTGGGCCTGTACCTGCTTCAGGTTTCGTCCCCGGGAATCCGGAACCCGCATCATATCCCCGAAAGTGACAACCATCACTTTCGGGTTCAGGGCCAGTTCCAGAGCAGCAGCCACTTCTCGGGCATGGGTTACGCACACCGGGCATCCAGGGCCGGATACATGCTCAACTCCGGGAGGCAGAAGGGAGCTCAGCCCGGATTGATATATGGAAACCGTATGCGTCCCGCACACTTCCATGAACCGCATCCGCCCCTTGAGGTTGGCATGAATTGTATCAGCCAATTCCCGGCACAACCCGGGATCGGAGTAGGCCTGCAACAAACTCCTGTCCATTGTAACCTTTCATGTGATAGCCCTGGTTTCGATTGCGCTTTACTTTTGGCACAATCTATGGCTAAAGTCTAGCCAGGTCCTGGTAAGCACTCAAGACAATAAACAAATCCATTCTCCCATGTCCGACAACACCACACTCCCCTTGTCCCCTTTTCCGGCCCTGAACCGTGGATTGGTCCCAGACGACGCCCAATGCAAAGCTTGGTGGTGTGAATACCATATGCTGGAGCACATCGCAGTGCACAGCTTACTTGTGGCCGGCATAGCCGCCTGGATTGGGCAAAAGGCCCGGAAGCGAGGCCTGAAAGCTCCCCAGCAAGCCCTGCGGGCCGCCGGGCTGCTCCACGACCTGGCCAAAACCTATACCGTTCGCTACGGCGGTAACCACAGCCAATTAGGTGCAGCCTGGGTCATGGAATTGACCAGCAATCCGGCCATTGCCCAAGCCGTTCGGCATCACGTGGTCTGGCCCGGTCCGGTGGATATCCACACCCATTTCCTGCCCCTGGTCATCATCTATGCCGACAAGCGGGTCAAGCACGATCAAATCGTTACTCTGCCGGATCGTTTTTCCGATCTTGAACATCGCTACGGAACCTCTCCAGACCGGATTGCATCTATGCACCGTTCCTTTGCTCAAGTCGAACATATTGAAACCGAACTCAGCACCTTTCTGGAGGTAGATCTGCATGCGTATCCTTTTGATAGCCGGGGGATGGTCCAATGAACGGGACGTCTCCTTAAGCGGCAGCCGATCCATCCGGGCCGCCCTGGAGCACCTGGGGCACGAGGTCTTATTTTGGGATCCTGGCACCCAATTCCACGAACTGCCCGCTGTAGCCAGGCAAGCTGACTTCGCCTTCATCAATCTGCACGGCTGCCCTGGAGAAGATGGCCTGATTCAAGCCATGCTGGAGCGGCTGAGGTGTCCGTACCAGGGCTCCGGGCCCAGTGGATCCCTTCTGGCCCTGAACAAGGCCGCGGCCAAAGAACTCTTTGTCCACCACGAAATCCCTACGCCTGCCTGGGAGTTCATCCCCTTTCTCCCTGCAGACGAGTGGTCTTGCCATCTCGATTTTCCCCTGTTCATAAAACCCAATAACGGAGGCTCCAGCCTGGACATAAGCCAGATCGGTTCACAAGGGGACTTGTTCATGACCCTTACTTCCCTTTTGGCTACAGGCTGTGAAGTCCTGGTGGAAGAATCGATCCCCGGCCGGGAGATCACCTGCGCTGTTTTGGGGTCAGAACCCTTGCCCCCCATTCTGATCCAGCCGGCAGAAACATCGGGATTTTTCGATTACTACAGCAAGTACACCCCCCAGGCGGCCCAGGAGATCTGTCCGGCCCCCATTTCCCAGGAACTGACCGCCACTATTCAGGATCTGGCCCTCAAAGCCCATCAATGTCTGGGACTTGCCGACTACAGCCGGGCTGATTTCATAGTCCATGATGATACCCCCTATCTCTTGGAAGTGAACACCCTGCCCGGAATGACAGCCACCAGCCTCTTTCCCCAGGCAGCCCAGGCTGCTGGCCTCTCTTTTCAGCAATTAATCGCCAGGCTCATTGAGCTGGGCAGAGATTCCAGCCAAGGGAAATGATCATGGCCTATGACCCCAAATCCATAACTTTTCAGACCCCTTCCCTGTCTCTTGGATACAAAATCGGTCTTGGTCTATACTCCGGCCTGTGGTACGCAGCCCTGCCCGTGGTCTTGGCTTCCAAGCGCCTTCGTTCCGGCCTGTGGAGCAGAGTGACCTTCCGCCCAGGACCGAAAGAGACGGATATCTGGATCCAGGCTGCTTCAGCCGGGGAATGCACCCTGGTTCAAACTCTTGTCCAATCCTGGCCTGAGGAAGTTCCTGTTTCCCTTTTGGCCACTACCAACACCTCCCAGGGCATGCAGGTTCTGGAAATGACCAAGCCCACTAGACACATGCTTTTCACCAAGGCCTACGCCCCATTGGACACCGGCCTCAGCGTTCGGAAAATCTTAAAAGACTTCCGCCCTAAGTTGATGGTCCTTTTGGAAACCGAACTCTGGCCCAACCTTTTACTGACCTGTGCCCAGGCCCGGATCCCTGTCCTTCTTTTAAATGCCCGGATGACTGCCAAGAGCTTAAGCTGGTACACCCGTTTCCAAAACCTGTGGCCACATATTCGTCCCCGCCGCATTCTGGCTGTTGACCGCGAAAATGCTGTTCGGTACTCCTATCTGTTCGGGTCACAGACAGCAGCAGATACCATGCGGAATATCAAGTTCGATCGCTGGGCCGGGATACAGGAGCCCTTGCCTTATGTGCAAAACCCTCTGTCTGGATTGATGAAGGCCCAGAGCAGACTGGTGGTCTACGGATCGATCCGGCGGGAAGAGGAACCAGACCTGCTTGCGGTTCTATCCCGCATAGCCGGCCTTCATCCCCGGGCCATTCAGGCCGTCTTTCCCCGACACATGCATCGCATTCCGTCCTGGAAAACGGCCCTGAAACAAAGTGGGCTGACCTGGAAACTGCGGAGTACAATCCGAGAACCTATACCTCAAGGTACGGTGGTCCTCTGGGACTGTATGGGAGAACTGGAACCTGCCTACGCCCTGGCTCGGGCCGTTTTCGTCGGCGGCAGTCTGGCTCCCATGGGAGGACAGAATTTTCTTGAGTCTCTGGCTCAAGGCGTTATCCCCTGCATCGGTCCCTGGTGGTCAAATTTTTCCTGGGTGGGAAGCGACATCCTGGATCAGGGACTCGTCAAACAGGTATCCGGACCGGAGGAGCTGGTCCAGGCCCTCAGCTCCGGCCTGCGCAGTCCCCAATCCAGAGACAAGGTATTTGATCGGTTCAGGAAGTACCTGCACCAAAGACAGGGGGGAGCCCAGGAGGCCCTGGCCGCCATCTATCGGGAGCTGGGGTGGAGAAATGTTAAGCTTTAACTCTGGCAAATCTGCATAGTCCATACACTATATATTTATGTTCCGATACGCTTTCATCATCGTCGGCGCCCTGGTTATTGGCCTTTATATCTTGATTTTGGCCTCTAGAGGGAGCATTTCCGGGCGCTTCCGCACCGTCAGCCTTATCCTCCTGGGCCTGTTTCTCCTCCTGGCCGGGGCCGGACTGTACACCACCCAGACCCAGTATTCGGTGCAGTCCATTCAGGAAGAATATAGCGCCCGCCAAGATAAAATCTTAAGTGAGCTTTCCCGTCTGTATGCCGATAAGAAATACACTCAGGCCAGAAAAATGGCTGAAAAATACCTCCAAATCAACGCCCCACGTCTGGATCGCTGGTACCGCAAAGCCAGAGAAGCAGAGCTTTTGCAACACTTGGAAAACATCTCAGATACACAATATGAACAACGTCTGGACATATGGGAAGAACTATTTGACTTGACCAAGAAGGATACATACGCCGCCAGGATCCACTCAGTCAAAGACCAATGGCGTGAATTCCAGGAAAGCCTGCTCAGGGACAAAATCGACAACCTTTCGGACCAGGCCATAGCCCAAAAGGTCCTGGGTTATGAGCTGCTCATGGGCCTGGCTCCGAATCGTACCCTTTACAAAGAACGGCACAGAACCTATGTTCAACAACTGGAAGAAAAGATAGAAGCGACACCGTGGTCCAATCACTGCTCCAGCCGCAAACTCGACCCTTGTCAATATTTTGGATATAAGGTGGCCTCAGTTGTTGAAGGTCAAAACCGGATCCAATCTCAGACCTCAGAGATTTGCGGAGTCAGTTGGCGACCACGGGGGACCCTTATCACCAGAGACGGACAAACGGCCCCGGAAAACGGAACCTATTTCCTGGTCCATGATTGGCAGAAAAACCTTATCGTGCTGATCAATACCGCTTATGTTCAGGCCGAGCATCCGTTTCCGGAAATATCCCCTCGTCTCTTAGAGAGCTCTTGATCATCCACCAATCAAAGCTCACGATCAGGCTTATCTTTCATGCCCAATAATGACTCTTGAGTGAGGTATACAAGCCATGTTAGGCGCGATCAGCGGAGACATTATCGGATCTAGATTTGAAGCTCGGCCCATAAAAAGCAAGGACTTTGAGCTCTTCACCGCCCAAAATCGGTTTACAGACGACAGTGTTTTGACCATAGCCCTGGCCGACAGCCTCCTGCAAGACGTCCCCTTCAGTCAGAATCTGAAGGCTTTTTTCACCCGCTATCCACACGCCGGCTACGGAGGGACGTTTGCCGTCTGGGCCGCCTCCAATCAGGTTGAGCCTTACTACAGTTTCGGGAACGGTTCGGCCATGCGGGTCAGCCCGGTAGGTTGGTTCTTTGATGATGAACAGTCTGTTTTGGATCAGGCCGAGGCCAGTGCAGCCGTTACCCACAACCATCCGGAAGGGATCAGAGGTGCTCAGGCTGTGGCCTTAGGCGTCTTTTTAGCTCGGAAGGGATGGGCCAAAAAAGACATTCAGGGCCGGATTGAGACCCAATTTGGTTACCACCTGGACACCAGCCTGGATCAGATCAGGCCCACCTACTCTTTCGACGTCACCTGCCAGGGGTCTGTACCCCAGGCCATAGTGGCCTGGCTGGAGTCCACGGACTTTGAAGACGCTGTGCGCAATGCCGTCTCCCTGGGCGGTGACAGTGACACCCAGGCTTGTATGGCCGGAGCCTTGGCTGAGGCCTTTTACGGCGGTGTCCCCCAGGACGTGGCCAAAGAGAGCCTGGTTCGCCTGGACGATTTTTTGCGTGGTATCGTATCCAGCTTTTACGCCAGGATCATCCCCAACCAAACATTGCCCCGGCTGGGCTGAATCAGCCGGCTCAAATTCTAGTGCCGGGTCATATGTGAACTGTCCGGTATCGGCCCGAAACCTTTCTTCCTCTGATTCCCCTCCTTGCCGCCTGTCTTCCAGGCGGGAGGGAGGGGCCAGGGGAGGATTCTTTTTTTTGCGACACGTGAGATGTGCCAAGGCACTAGGCCAATTTTTTCACTTTTCAACCAGCTTACCCCAGAGCAACCATTCATGACCGAAAACGAAACTTTCGAGCAAACCGAACACAGACTCCACTTACGTACCCTGAAGGTCTCAGACTTCCAGGACATTATGGAAATCATGGAACGGGTCTACCGGGTCATGGGCGAATACTGGACCCAGGAGGAGTTCTCCTCCCATTTAACCCGCTTTCCTGAAGGCCAGATCTGCATCGAAGACAAGGGAAAGGTTGTGGCCGCGGCCTTGAGCTTGATCATCGACTACTCCAAGTATGGAGAAAATCACACCTATCGGCAGGTGATCGGGGAAGGGCACCTCAAAAATCACGATCCGAACGGAGATTACCTGTATGGCATCGAGGTCTTTGTCCACCCCGATTACCAGGGCCTGCGCCTGGGCCGCCGCCTCTACGACGCCCGCAAAGAGATTTGCGAGAACCTGGACCTGAAAGGAATAATCGTTGGGGGCCGGATTCCCGGATATCACAAGTACGCCAATGAAATGACCCCCCAGCAGTACATTCAGATGGTGAACAACAAGGAAATCCACGATCCGGTCCTCTCCTTTCAGCTTTCCAACGATTTTCATATCAAAAAGCTCATTCCCAATTATCTGCCAGAGGACAAGGAATCATTGGGCTACGCCGTTTTGCTGGAGTGGAACAACATCTACTACGAAGAACGTCAGCCCCTGATGGGAGGGAAAAAGACCTATGTTCGTCTAGGAGCCGTGCAATGGCAGATGCGGCTGTTCGAATCCTTTGATGACTTCATTCAGCAAGTAGAATTTTTCGTGGATACCGTGGCCCGGTACAACGCAGACATCGTTCTTTTTCCCGAGCTATTCAACGCCCCACTCATCTCCAAGTTCGACCAGGAGTACGCCCCGGAGGCCATGCGCTCCCTGTCCGAATACACAGATCCCCTGCGGCAGGAACTGGTGAACATGGCCCTGGGCTACAACATCAACATTATCTCCGGCAGTGTGCCTGAATATCGGGACAATCAGCTATTCAACGTCTGCTTCCTCTGCCGCCGGGACGGAACCTGGGATAAACAGTACAAGCTGCACATTACTCCTGAGGAACGTCAAAGCTGGGGTCTCCGCGGGGGGGACACCCTGACCGCCTTTGAGACCGATGTGGGCAAGGTCGGCATCCTCATCTGCTATGATATCGAGTTCCCGGAACTGGCCAGAATCCTGGTCGATCAAGGGATCAACATCCTCCTCGTTCCCTATTGGACGGACACCAAAAACTCGTACTTGCGGGTCCGCCGCTGCGCCCAGGCCCGGGCTATTGAAAACGAATGCTATGTGGCCATTTCCGGCAGTGTGGGCAATATTCCCAGAGTGGAAAACATGGACATCCAGTACTCTCAGGCGGCCATTTTCACCCCCTCGGATTTCGCCTTTCCCCACGACGCCGTGGCCGCGGAGGCCACGCCGAACACGGAAATGACCTTGATCGCCGATCTGGACTTGGATCTGCTCAAAGACCTGCGCCAAACCGGAAGCGTGCGCAATATGCTCAACCGCAGGCTAGATCTGTACAACCTGACCTGGGTGAGAAGATGATCCAAACCGAAGTCCTGGCTACCGGGGACGAAATCCGCAGCGGTGCTTTAGTAGACACCAACTCGGCCTGGATGGCTCAAAGGTTGGAAAACTTTGGTCTTGCAGTCCGCCGTCACCTGTGTGTGGGCGACAGCTGCCAGGACTTGGTCTCTGTGCTCAGAGAAATGAGTCACCGGGCGGAGGTGGTTGTGGCTACCGGCGGCCTGGGCCCCACCCCGGACGACTTGAGCGCCCAGGCCGTGGCCCTGGCTCTGGACGTGGACCTGGAGCTGCGCCCGGAAGCCCTGGAGCAGGTCAAGGACTTTTTCCGGGCCATGGGTCGGGAGATGCCAGAATCCAACCGTCGCCAGGCTATGCTGCCCCAGGGATCCCACATGCTGTCCAATCCTATAGGCACGGCCCCGGGTTTCTCCTTTGAGCTCAACAGCTGTATTTTCTATTTCCTGCCCGGAGTTCCGGCTGAAATGCGGCGCATGTTCTCCGAACTGGTCCTTCCCGACCTTGGCCGCCGCTTTCAGGACCGGCTAATACCAATAATCACCCGCACTCTGTCCACCTTTGGCCTTACCGAGTCCGGAGCAGCCACTGCCCTGCAGGATCTGCCCCGGGAATTTCCGGACATCGACCTGGGCTTTCGAGCCCATTTTCCAGAAATCCAGATCAAGCTGACTGCCTGCGGTCAGGATAAGGATATCCATGATCTGCTGGATCAAGCCACGACCTGGATCCAGGCCAGGATTGGAAACACAGTTTTCAGTCACACTGAACAACCTATGGCCGAAGTAATCCAGGACCTGCTCCGGGCCCGCTCCAGCACTCTGGCCGTGGCCGAAAGCTGTACCGGGGGGCTTATCAGTCACTGGTTGACAGAGATATCCGGAAGCTCAGATGTCTTCACCCTGTCCGCCGTGACCTACGCCAACGCAGCCAAAGAGCGCATCCTGGGCGTCAGGGCCCAAACCCTGGCCGATCACGGGGCGGTTTCCCAAGAAGTGGCCGGGGAAATGGCTCAGGGGGTACGCCAAATCGGAGGGTCGGACTTTGGCTTGGCTACCACCGGTATCGCCGGACCTTCCGGAGGCACAGAGGCCAAGCCGGTAGGCTCTGTATGCATTGGCCTGGCAGGGCCGCAGCAGACGACAGCCCACCGCTTCCATTTCCGGTTTCCATCCAGAAGCGCGAACAAAAAGATGTTCGCCATGTGCGCCCTGGACCTGCTCAGACGCCATTTGGAGGGGGCCCCTGCTAATACAGGATTGCAGGCGCAAAAAAACAGATGACAGAGGACAGAGGACGGTGAAAACGAATAGCAATGCAGGAGAATGAACATGCCCAAGGCGTTGGTAATTTATGCCTCCAAGACCGGAGAAACCACTGAAATCGGCAACCAGATCGCAAATGGGATCAAGGAATCCGAATGTGAGGTAGATATTGTTTCCGCCGATTCCATAACCAGTAATGAGCAGCTCTCCGGCTACGACGCCTACATTTTGGGCTCCTCTGTGTACAACGAACAGATGCTGCCTGAGCTGGACGAGGTCTTGTGCCGATTGTCCAGACTTACCGTACAGGGCAAGATAGGCGCCGCCTTCGGTTCTTATGAATGGAATGAGGAAGTCCCGGGTCAAATCCATACTAGCCTGGAAAAGGACTGCGGCCTGACTATGGCCGGCCCGGCCCTGGCCGTTAAACCCCCTTTTCTGGGTCATATGCAAGAGCAGGCCAGAGAGCTGGGCCGGAAAATAGGGAGAATGGCCGGCCCAGTTTCTGAGTCTTCTTCGTAACCTCGTTTGTTTATCTTACATTTTCCGTGCATCCTGCGTATTCCGAGGTTGAAACCCTCATATCGGTGGGGCGATGGTCACCACCACCCGCATCTGAGTGGAAGCCCGGATGCCGTGGGGCTCGGCGATCTCGGCCACCAGGACGTCTCCGGTTTTGGCCGGCAGAGTTGCCCCCTCAGCTCCCAAAAACTCACCTTCCCCTTCCAAAACCAGAATGGACAGCTGCCCCTCCACATCGTGGGAATGAATGGGCAATTCCTGCCCGGGCTGGAAGTTGAAGTTCAGGATCTTGAAGTATGGCGAGTCGTGGACCAGAAACTTCTTCATGCTCAGATCATTGAAGCCGCTTTCCTGGTACAAATTCAAGGTCTTCATAATGTGCCTCCTTGTCGGGATGACGTTCCTGCACCGGAATGATTAACGGTGCCAAGTTTCATACAAAAAGAACCATACCTCGGACTGCAATGGAAAGCCTTGACCTGGATCAAATTCAGGTTATTAACTCCACATGAAACTCATTCATCCCCGGTAGCTACCTACCCACCCGCCAGTTTCATGCTTCGCGTATGCACTCGGTTTTCTTAACTCCCCTCCTTGGCAAGGAGGGGCAGGGGTGGTTGGGATTATGATCTTAAACCTTATTTTTCAGCATGTTATCCATCCGTTGTGTTATGTGTGTGCTAAGCTCATGCCGGAGGCAAAGCTGACATGAGCCCAATTTGTTTCATTTTTTGGGTCCCATTGCCATGATTCTCATTATTGAGGTATATTTCAAGAAA
>CAZUER010000013.1:0-7163 GCA_964619345.1 uncultured Desulfohalobiaceae bacterium | reverse complement strand
AAACCGGCATAATGAGGAAATGATTATGAGCAATCTGGCTTATACTGAAACCTATACTGTGTCTGATTTCGAAAAATGGAATGGGGATTGGGAGCTTGTCCAAGGGAAGCCAATGGCCATGCCCCCCTCGCCGTCCCCTGAACATCAAATCGTCAGCGGTAAGCTTTTTAGACATCTGGATTCTGAGCTGGACGATTGTCCTCAATGTCATGTTCTTATAGAAACCGATTTCTACGTCAGCCACGACACAGTCGTCAGACCGGATGTGATGGTCATCTGCTACGAACCAGGTCAGCGGCTCACTCGGGCCCCGGTTATCATTTTTGAGGTCATCTCCCAGCAGTCATCCAGACGGGACGAAATCTTTAAATATCATCTGTACGCCGAAGAGGGTGTTTTGTTTTACGGTATGGTCTACCCCGACCTCAAGAAAGTAAAGCTCTTCCACCTCCAGAATGGCAACTATATAAAAATTGGTGACTTTTCCCAGGAAAGCTACCGCTTTCCAGACCTGGACTGCCGTATAAACATAGATTTTTCCAGAATTTGGATGTAAGTCAACTTACTTGCAGTGTGCTTGGCATACCTCGTATGAAACAAGACTCAACCCCGGTCGTTGGCTTGGCCGTCCGGGATCGCCAGGCTCCAGCCTGGCCAGCCCCCCTTTGCCGAAGAGGAGATCCTGTCTTATTCTTACTGGTTATTCACTCTCCTATGTTTTCAAACCTCTGCCCAATGATCTCTGGCTCCCTGTTTCCGAACTCCTCCCCGAACATTTCCCACACTGTCAGAAACACGGCAGCCAGGACCGGACCGATAACCAATCCGGAAACACCGAACACGCTCAGGCCTCCCAAGGTGGAAACCAAGACCACATAATCCGGAAGCCTTGTTTCCCGCCCCACCAGAACCGGCCGGAGCACATTGTCCGCCAGACCAATAAGGGTAGAGCCCAGAACTAGAAGCACCACCCCTTTCAGCACACTGCCCATGGATATGAGGATAATCGCGGCCGGGCCCCAGACCAGAGCTGAACCCAGCATGGGGATCAGGGAGAGTATAGTCATGACCACCCCCCACAAGGTGGCGGCCTGGATGCCCAGGATCCAAAACAAAAGACCGCCCAAGCCGCCCTGGACAACGGCCACCACAAAAGTACCTTTTATTGTCGCCTTGGACACCTGAGCAAATCTGGCGGCAAGGCTTTGCTGTCTTTGAAGATCAAGCGGTATCACCCGCATAATCCCCCCCACCAGCCATTCCCCATCCTTAAAGAAGAAGTAGAGCAGATATAAGGCAATGGCCAGCATAACTCCCAGGCGTACAGTATTCTGTCCAATACTGACCAAATGAGTGGCCACAAACTGGCTGGCCTCCATCGCTCCCTGAGACAACCCTTCTTTTATCCTTTCCCAGTCCAGGCCCAAATTCTCCAAACCTTGAGTGAGAACAGGCACAGAGCGTTCCAGATAGGCAATCACCTTGTTCGGTTTGATATCCCCGGCAACGATTTGTTCATACAGGCTCATGGATTCATGCATCACGGACAATCCCAACAATGCCAGCGGAATGACCACCCCCAGTACAATGCACAGTAAAGTCAGCAGGCTGGCCACTCGTTTTCTCCCTCCTGTCCGACGATCTAAAAATGCATAGAGGGGATGGAAAACCACCGCCATGAGGGCGGCCCAAAAAATGGGCTGGATAAATCCGTGAATGACCCAACCGAATAGGAAAGTGGCGGTCAGGACTAAAATAATGAAGGATATATTTTGGGCTCTGGGGTTTATGTTCTTCATCTCGGTTCCTTTTTCTGGCAAGGTAGAGCAGCTTTATCGTATAAGAGCATTCATCACAAAGGACCGACTATGGACTCCATGCACCAAGCCCTTCGCCTCCGCATCTATCTGGGAGAAACCGACCAGCATAACGGTAAGCCCTTGTATCAGGTTATTGTTCAAGAAGCCAGAAGTTCCGGCCTGGCCGGAGCAACGGCCTTTCGTGGCTTTTTGGGTTTTGGAGCCGCCAGTCGCATCCATACCAGCAAGATCCTCCGACTCTCCGAAGATCTGCCTGTAGTCATAGACATAGTGGATACAAAGGAGCGTATAGAGGCCTTCCTGCCCCAGGTGAACACCTTGGTCACTTCCGGCACTTCAACTTTAGAGCCGGTCCAGGCCATATTTCATATGCCTTTGCGGGTCCGGGACGTGATGAGCGGCGACTTAGTCACCGTGCACCCTGATGACGGCTTGGATAAAGTGGTTCACCTCTTGCTCAGTCATCAAGTCAAAGCCCTGCCCGTTGTTCGGGGTGACAAGGCCGTGGGCATTGTCACCGGCGGGGATCTTCTCAACCGGGGAGGACTGGAGCTCCGACTGGATCTCCATCCCCACCTTCCGGAACAGGCTCGGCAAGACCAGATGCAAACCCTGCCGCAATTGACCGCCGCCGATGTCATGACCGCCCCGGCCCAGACCATTCATTTGACAGCCACCGTCCAAGAGGCGGCCAGACGCATGAGCGCCAAATCCATCAAGCGTCTTCTGGTGGTCGACGACCACAGCCGTTTGAGCGGAATTGTCAGCCGCGTGGATATTCTCCGCACCTTTGCCCGAGCTGCCGAGTTCTCGGATCACTTGCCCAATCTTCCCCCGGGTTTGAATAAGAATGTGGAACAACTAATATTTACCGAGGTAGCCACGGTCACTCCGCAAGACAGCCTGCAGGAGGTCTTAAAGAAAATGCTGGCCACTCCTTTGCGCCGAGTTGTGGTCACAGATACGGGAAAGCACGTCCTGGGCATCATCCTGGATCGGGATTTGATTTCTCTGTTCAGCAAAAGACAGGAAACAGGACTTCTCAGCGGTCTCATCGCCCTTCTGGCGGCCAAGCCTGAAAACCATACCCTGCTTTCCGGTACAGCCCAGGACGTCATGCGCCAAAGCGTATTTTCTGTACCCGAAGGCACTCCTATTAAAGAGGCCTTGCATATAATGCTGGAGCACGGGATCAAACGCTTGGTGGTCACTGACGGCCAGGGTTGCCTGCGAGGGATGATAGATCGCGATATCACCTTAAAAGCCCTGGGCGGAGTTTAGAATGAACATCTCACTGCACGCAGCATTGAGGACAAGCAGTTGAAGCTCTCTGTAGATCAGGCCCGCAGCCGTATTGATTCACAATCCATACCTGTGTACACTGCACATAAGTTCACAATAAAGAATATAACCAGACATAATGCCCCTTTATGAATAACTCCGGAAATCAGGTGGAAGATAATCCCACGCATCGCCTGCTCGAACTTATTCGGAGCAAAGGTCACCCCGGGCCGGAAAGCGATCGGCCTCCCGGCCCCTTTGTTCACGATCCCGAACCGTCTCCTCCCCGCCTATTCACCCCCGCCAATTTCCCACAGCTGGGCATCGAAATAGCCGACGGCCAGCTAAAAATTGTGGGCTCTGTGATCACCAAAGGACAACCGAGGATTTTTCTGTGGCAGGCACTGGACTTTCCATACAACTTACATTCCGAAGACTTCGGTGGAAAGCTCAAAAACGTGCTCAGTGATGTCTTGGGCCAAACTGCTGCCTCATATGCCCGACGTCTTCAGATCTGGGCCAATTACGAGTTCTCCAGGGAAGAGTTTCATGTTCTCACTTTGCCGGTGATGAAAAAAAAGGATCTCCCCGCCGCCCTGAGCTGGAGTCTGAAACGTCAGCTCGATGTCGATATCCAGCAATCGGCCTTGGATTTTGAGATCTTAGGCCAGGTTGAGGAAAACAAAGTCCAAAAATATCAAGTTCTGGCCGTCCTGCTGGACAAGCAGGAGGTCTCTCGCTTGCAGGGGGTCTTTGCCCGGACCGGTTACCCCCTGACCGGGGTCACGCCCTCCGCCTTGGCCACTTTGAACCTGTTTCGATCCCAATGCATCTCTCCGGCCGTGCCCAATGTGGGCCTTTTAGATATTGGCCGGCGGAGCTCCCGGATTGTTATCCTCAGCCATCAGAATGTTCTTTTGCACCGCAAGATTCGGACCGGTTCACACAACATTCTGGAAGAGGTCTCCGGGATGCAGTTTTCATCTGAGGTCCCATCGGCTCCGGACACCTCGGAACAAAAAACAGCCGAGGACAGACTCCTCGAGGCATTGCTCAGTACGGAGCAGGCTCATTCTTCGGATGAATCCCAAGACATTATCTCAGCCATCGAGCCGGGAATGGACAGACTTATCCGCCAGGTGGAACGGACCCTGTCCTATCACACCAGAAATCTCGGACACAAGCCGGTCCAGCGTATTTATCTATCCGGCAGACTCTCAGCCGCCAGGCCCATACAAAATCAAATCTCCCGAACCCTTGATCTGGACCTCAAGCTTTTGGATGGATTCAGCGGGAACATCTCCCTGGCCACTCCTCAGCCCGCCTCTCTGGATCAGCGCCTGAATCTGAGCAGCACCATCGGCTTATCCCTGTCCAAGGCGGACCGGACATTGAATTTTCTGCACACTTTCGCCCATAAGGCCAAAGACAGAAAAATGCTTCAGGCCCGGGTGGCCGGAATTGTTTGTGTGACCATGTTGCTGTGCCTTCTGGGTGGATATCACCTGTGGCAGAACGTCCTTATCAACACCCAGCAAGACCTGCTGGCAGACTCCAAAAAGCAGGCCCAAAGGATGGAGGCCAGATTGCAGAACCTCAAGGTCCGGATTGGTAATGTCCAATCCGGACCTGAAGCTCAGGGTCCTGATCAGCTCTTGCCACTCATGGAAGCCAAGTATGGTTATTGGCAGAAATATGCGGCCAGATTCAAGCCCCTGGCCTACGTAAGTGAAATCTTCTCCCTGTTGCCGGACAATGTCCGCATTGAGAACATTTACGCATATCTCCAGGACAAGGGGCACAAGGTATCATTCCAAATGAATACAGAGCCCAAAAACCCCAGTGAGCGGATTCTGTATTCCGATCCTCAGGCCGGCATCACCCTGCAACAGGCCAGGCCGAGCCAAACTCCGGTCCACGAAAGCTTTGACAAAATATTGTTGATCAAAGGGATCGCCCCCGGCCGGGAACACACCAAACACGTGCTCCTGTCCCGGCTCAGGCAGCGTCTTGATGCCTCTCCTCTTTTTCAGGTATGGGACAGTAGAGGTCAGGAACTGATCAGTCCCTCCACCGGGGCCGGCATCCAATTCCATCTCCTGCTGAAAGCGAACGAACCATGAGCATTCCCCCGCGGATATCCAGAGCCATCCAGAACCATTTTGTCTCCATCCTGGGAGTTGTTGCCATTTGTATTCTGCTTTTTGTATTCATCTTACCTGCCCAGAATCAAGTAAAGCGTATCCAAGAGGAGGTTGCCGCTACAAAAGATGAAATCAAAAGCCATCAATCGGCCCTCTCCTTACTGCAAAACAAGCTGGCCTCCCTGCGCCAAACCCAGGCTGAACGTATAGATCAATTTCAAGAGCTGGAATCCGAGCTTGATGCCTTGCAGGCTCAATTAGGGGAAAAAATTATTTTCCATTTGCCGGACACGGGCCCTTTTCCTCTCTCCACCGACATGTTACCCCAGGTCATGAAGAAAATGGCCGACAAGCAGGGACTGCAAGAGGTGATCATCGATCTCCAGGAACCGATCTATGCTCCGGACTGGCCAAGCATTGCGGTCACCATTACAGCATACGGGTCCTTGCCGAACTTTCGGGCTTTTTTGATCCACCTCCTGGAAACCCCGTATGTGGCCGAAATCGACGAGCTCCAGCTTGCCAGCTGTAAAAGCGGTATCTGCCTGGACATGAAGATTTCCATCCGCCTGGAGGCATGACCGCCAGGACTCTGCCTTGGTTTAAGCTTTTCAACTATGAATAAGCGTGAGAAAATATTCGTCATTGTGACCATTGCTGTGGCCATAGGAGCCGGCCTGTTCCTGCTTTTCGACCAGGATGCAGGCCGCCGGCCCCCAAAACAGGCCCAATCCCAGGGACAAGCACCTTCCCAAGAGGCACTGGATATTTTGCAGGAACAAAAAACGAAGCAGGAAGATATCAAGCCATTGGAATTCCGCCTCCAAAGCCATGACCAACGAGTTATTAAGGCCGCCTCCAGGCCGTGGCCGCAAGAAATCTTTCACAACCCCGGTCCGGCCTCAGTTCAGGACAGGCAGGCCTCTGCTTTGCACTACAGCGGCTTTATGCATACCAATGATCAATTTGTGGCCATCATCAATGGAAGACCTTTTGCTCCCGGTGAATATCTGGACGGCATCGGCTGGCCTGAATACCGGGTCGAATCCATTACCTCCCAGGAGGTGATCCTGACTACTCCCCAAGGCGAACAAAGGACATTGGCCTTGCAAGCAGATACCTCCTTTGGCTTGCATACGTCCAACGCTTTGGCCGGCAGCGAGAAGAAGCAATGACCGGATCATCCCCCAGCCAACTCAGTATGGGCCTGAAATTGCCCGCGCTGAATGCCTGCAGGTCCATTTCGACGGCCCTTCTTCTGATCATCATCTGGACCCTGGCCGGCCCATATCAGGTTATGGCCGGCTCAGATTCTTCGGTACTCAGGATTCGGGCCGGTCATGAACCGGAGCAACGCATAGGCTCCGGCTTTTATATTCAGGCCAACATCCTGGCTACCAGCTTCCAACTGGTCCGGGGAGCCGAAACCATCACTGCTGAGAGGGGAGAAGCGGTGGTTCAGGTCCAAGCCGTATTGACCTTTGATCCGGACGTGGACCTGGCTTTGCTGTATACTCCTGCCCGGGGATCCCCGCTTCCCCTGGATGGCCATTTTGGGGAGCCCTGGTCCAGGTTGCAGACCATGGGATTTGCCCAGGGCAAATCCCTGCAAAAAGTTCCTGTCCTCTTTCAGGAATGGGAGAGGTTCAACGGTATTTGGCATCTGCGGATCCAAGGTCCTGTCGACCGCGGGATGAGCGGCGGCCCAGTGGTCAATGATCAGGGCCGGGTGGTGGGCATGATCCGTTATGTGGCTGACGGCAAACCGTCTTCACTGGCCTGGGCCGTGGGGAGCAAGACCATCCATCGCCTATTCAACCAGGCTTTGGACCGGCCCGTGTTTACCCGGATGTCCTCCTTTGCCCGCCAGACCGGGGCTGGGCCACGCGTGCGCGTCCAGGACCAGGGAATAATCATC
>CAZUER010000012.1:0-54455 GCA_964619345.1 uncultured Desulfohalobiaceae bacterium | reverse complement strand
TGCTTTCTATTCTACCTGGATTAGACCATTTACCCATACTGATTAGCGAGGAACCTTAAATAAGTTTAAGGTTCAATGTTAAAGGTTGAAGGTTCAATTAACAATTACTGATTGAAAATGGCTAAAAAGTTGGTTTACAGATCCCTAATATTTATAGACAAATTTCATTGGGCGTGGTTGGTTTTGGCTGCGCCATTTTTTCTTTTCCCATCACCCTTTAGATCAATAGCGCTTTTGATTGTGCCAGGATTGTGGGTACTAAGACTATTTATTGTTAAACAGGAAAAGACAATTAAAAATGATAAAAACGGGGTTGAACGTGGAAGGTTGAAGGATGAAGATAGAATAGAAATTGAAGATGGAAAAAAGATTGAAAAAGCTAAATCAATTGAAAATGGAAGATTGAAAATTGAAGATGAGGGATTTGCGGTTTCGCCATTAAACTTGAGCTTATTGGTATTGATGTTAATGGTGTTGGTGAGTACGTGGGCGACGTACAGTGTCGAGCAGAGTCTGGAGAAGATAAGTGGTGTGATATTGGGGTTGGGTGTATTTTATGCGGTGGTGAGAATCGGAAAAAATTTTATCAAGTGGGGAATCAGCCTGGCAGGATTTTTGGCTGGAGGAGTAGCCTGGGCAGGATTAGGTATTCTTGCTTTGGATTATCAGGTCAGGTTCAGTTTTTTAGCGCCAATAATAAATCGTATTCCAGATGCGATTTCGGGATTGCCCGGGGCGGAATCTGGATTGCAGCATAACGCCGTCGGTGGAACAATACTTTGGTATTTACCGTTGTTTATCGTTTTATCAATTTATCTTTTGTTTTCCGATGTTGAAGGTTTAAGGTTGAAGGTTGAAGATAATAATGAAATTGAAAATAGAAAATTGAAAATTGAAGATTGGGTTGATAATCGATTACTGCTTCGGTTTGCTCGAAACAACTTTGTGAGCTGGATCGTTCGAATTGGGTTTTGGTTTGCGATGTTATTTGTTGGTGGGGTGTTGGTGCTGACGCAGTCCAGGGGGAGTTATCTGGCATTTTTGATTACCCTGGGCGGCATGGCATTTTTTCTGATTAGAAGAAAATGGCGATGGGTCTATGTGGGTGTGATCACTGTCCTGGTCGCTGCAGGTGGGGGTCTGGTCTATCATGGAGGGGGATGGGAGCAATTGGTTTCTGAAGCAGGTTTAGCCGATCAGTCAGGATTGTCAATCAATACTCTGGAGGGCAGAGTTGAAATCTGGTCGCGGGCGATTTACGGCATCCAGGATTTCGCGATTACAGGTATGGGGATGAATACATTCCGCGAGGTCGTGCATGTTTTGTACCCGCTGTTCATCATTTCGCCAGATATGGATATCGCCCATGCTCATAATGAGTTTCTGCAAGCTGCTTTAGATCTGGGCATTCCGGGTTTGATGTCTTTTATTTCCATCTATGTGATTTCATTCTGGATGCTGGCAAGAGTATGGAAAGAAAGTAAAAGTCAGTATGTAGTTAACTTAAAACAAGTGATTGTCCTGGGTTTAGGGGGTGGGTTATTTGGCCACATGGTTTTTGGGATGGCGGATGCAATCACGCTGGGGGCGAAGCCGGGGATTTTTTATTGGTATCTTTTAGGGTTAATAGCAAGCTTATATAAACTGACGGTTGAAGATGAAAACAACAAGTTGAAAGTTGAAATAACCAATTGAAGGTTGAAAATTCAAAATTGTAAATTATATTCTGGTAAAAGCTACTTTGTTTTGAACACAATCGATTGATTCTAGATTATCATCGAATATTCAATGAAATATTTGTAATTTGGAATTGTTTTGATGATTGATTGGTGGGGTGTTGTAATAAACAGTATATGGATTGTAGCCATGGCAGTCGGACTGGCTGTGGTCAGTATGGCGTATTATCGATCGCAAATTGAAGATGAAAAATTGAAAATTGTTCTGAACCGAGTTGGGTATTCGGTTCCCTTGAATATGGCGGGGGCGGTGTTTTGTGGGGGGATGGCGCTAACTTCGGATAGATGGTGGGAGATTACTTTATGGGTTGTGTTGATGATATTATTTTTGGTTCAATTGTATTATTTGTTTAAAAGGTTGAAAGTTGAATAGAACAATTGAAAATTGGATTAACTTATGGTGTAGGTGATGTTTCCTTCTTGGACACGGCGGGTGTTTGGTTTGGATTTTAGGTATTTAATGAACCCATATAATTGCCGGCTGCATTCCTCAACCAAATCAAGCGCGGGGTCGAATTCTGATTTCGTGATGTAATTCAAATCTAATGCTATATAGAGCTGGGAACGAATTTCGCCGGCGGAGGCTTTGGCTCTTCCCAGATAAGTAATAAATAAATCTTGAGTTTCACTTTCGAATCCTTCAGCAATGTTTGACATCACGCTTATTGCCGCTCTTCTAATTTGATCTCTCAGCCCAAAGTCTTTGCCAAACGGACCGTGATTACTAACCTCGTAAATTAGCTTGGTTAATTCACGGGATTTTTGCCATATTTCCAAGTCTTCAAAGCGCTTAATTGTGGCCATCTGTTTCAATTTCAGATTGAAAATTGAAGATTTGACTGATCCTTCTCTAATTTGAGTATAAACAAAATAAAACGAAAATCAAGGATCTGCAATTTGATATTTTCAATTTGACTTACATGTTTGATTTCTCGGTTCATATGTTCCATGAATCGACCAGTTATAATACCGAATATGGCAAACGAGAAATTGTTTGATCGGCAAACGATTTTTAAAATAATTATTGGGTCGATATTGGGGGGATTGGCTATATATCTTGCCTTTCGGGGGGTGTCGTTTTCTCAGCTGAGGGGAGTGCTTTCCCGGGCGAATTTTCTGTTAGTGGTGGCGGGGGTTTTCATTGTCTTGATCAATGTGGGGACTCTGGCGCTTCGCTGGTGGGTGATGCTGCTCCGGAAGTGGGATTCTTTCGAGTACGGTTTTTTGCTTTCGGGCATTTATCTGGGTCAGATGTTCAATATCCTCGTCCCGGCCCGGCTAGGGGAATTGGCCCGGGTGTATTTCGTGGGGGAAAAGCTGGAAGAGACCACAAAATCCCGGCTGTTTGGGAGCGTGATGCTGGAAAAGGTGATCGATGTGATCTCCTTCGGTGGGGCTTTATTAATATTGATTGCCGCCATGGCCCTGCCGGCCTGGATCACTGAACCGGGCAGGACTTTGCTGTGGTTGTCTGGAATCGCTTTGATAGGGGTCATCGTCCTTGCCTTGTGGGGGCGACAACTATTGGCCTGGATTACCCCCCTCGTCAAGAAACTCCCCACAAAATACAGCGAGCGGCTGGCGGGGATTCTGGAAAGGGCCCTGTCCGGTTTCGACAGCATGCGGGATTGGAAGCGATTATTTCCGATCTGGTTTCTATCTTTTATTTCTCTTTGCCTCTCTGCCCTCACAAACTACCTGATCTTACAGTCACTACACATATTGGTGCCCTTCTCCGCTGCGCTTTTTGTGTTGATCGTGCTCCAGGTGGGAAGCGCGCCGCCCTCCGCGCCAGGAAAACTGGGGGTATTTCATTATCTGACCGTGCTGGCGTTGTCAGCGTATCAGGTTGAGCGGGGAACAGCGCTGGCGTACAGCGTGTTGTTATATGTGACTGCTCTGGTGCCGAAGATCCTTGTGGGGGCGGGGGTGTTCGTTCTGTCGAAATGGAGTTTCGATTTTAGATTAACGATTGAAAATTGAATTAAATACGGTTGAAAGTTGAAGGTTAAAGGTTGAAGGTTTGTGCTGATTATCAACAATTGTCCCTGAACATATGCTGTGGGTTTAATGGTTCGTTTAGATAATGGTTGAAAATTGAAGATTGAATAAATACAGTAAAAAGTTGGATTTCCAATATAAGATTGAAAATTGAATTAAATACGGTTGAAGGTATAAGGTTTAAGGTTGAAAGTTGAAGGTTGAAGGTTTAATATTCAACTGAAGATTGAATATTTAAGATTCAAAATTGGCGAATTTGTGATGGGGTGGTGATGGAAGTTTTTTTCTGGGCTTGTCTGGGGTTGATTGCTTATACATATTTAATCTATCCTGCCCTGGTCATTGTTCTGGCGTGGCTATTTCCATCTCAACCTGAAGTCGATGAGTCCTATCTCCCCTCTGTTTCGATGGTCATTCCCGCCTACAATGAAGAAGAGGTGCTGGAGGAGAAAATCCAGAACTGCCTGGCGATCGATTATCCCCGGGAGAAGATCGAGTTTCTGATCGGGTCCGACGGGTCGGATGACGGCACAAATACCATTCTTTCCAACTGGGACAAACCTGAGATTCGATCCTTCGTCTATTCGGAGCGAAGAGGAAAAACAGAAATTCTGAACCGCCTGGTGCCAAAGGCCCAGGGACAGGTGATCATTTTTTCCGATGCCAATTCGATCTATCAACCTCAGACTGTCAAATGCCTGGTTCGATATTTTCATCAAGGGGAGATTGGGGGAGTGTGCGGGAAATTAACCCTCAAAAATCCCGCTGGCGGCGCAGGGGGAAAAGGAGAAGGGTTGTATTGGCGATATGAAAATAAGATCAAGGAGGCGGAAGGCCGCCTGGGTTCCGTGATCAGCGCCAATGGGGCGATTTTTGCAGTCAGGAAGAAACATTTCAAGGAATTGTTAACCCGGCGACCGATCAATGATGATCTGGCCATTACCTTAGACCTCCTGAAAGAGAAATCCAGGGTTGTTTATGAACCGCAGGCGGCAGCAGCTGAGTGCACTTCACCAGATATGGGGGGAGAATTTGTAAGAAAGATCAGGATCGCAACCCTGAACTTTAACTCTCTCCGGCAGGCGCTCCGTTTGCTGCATCCAAAATACGGTTTTACTGCCCTGGCTATATTTTCACATAAACTCTTGCGCTGGGCGGTGCCCCTCCTGGCAGCAGGAATGCTGGTGAGCAATCTTGCCTTGGTAGGTTCGAACGAGCTCTACAGGCATACACTGGCAGGACAGGCGGCGGTTTATCTAGGCGCGTTCATGGGTTTTATTGGAGATCGATTTTTTAAGAGATCGGGCCCATTTCTCCCCCTTTACTATCTGGCGATGATCAACGTGGCGATTGTCATCGGTTTCTGGCGCAGCATCAGCAATCAACAGGAAGGCGCCTGGAAACGGGTACCTCGTTGATTTGTCAACGGGTGAGAGAAGTTTTATCTGATGGTCCCATCCGCACATGATACCGGATAAAATCTTTATGATCGGTGAGCAAAGCCAAAATGAGAAGGGGGATCAATCTCGCCCCTTCTTTCTGACTAAAACGGGCCGCCGAGTTAAGCTGATCTTTTTTGACCTCATTGCCTTGAATGGCGGCTTTATCGTTTCCTTGTTTTTCAGGCCGGATTACGTGATGAGTCTGGGATTGTTGGCAGATCATCCAGCATGGATTGTGCTGTTAAATGGGCTGTGGTGCTCATTTGCATATTTATTTCAAATATATAATATGGAAACTGTTGGGCGGTGGGAATCCACGCTTCTTCCCATCATCAGCGTAAGTTTATTAACCATGGGAACTTTTTCGGTGATTCCTTACTTGTCCCCAGCGCTGCCGCCATCCAGATTGCCTTTGTTTGTATCCCTGTTGTCCCCTGCGGTTTCGATTCTGACCGGCCGCATCTTCTATATTAAGGCGTTCGGGCTGACCGGTATTCAAAAAAAAGTTCTCATCGTTGGTGCTGGCCGGTCAGGACAGTTGATCTGCCAGGTTTTGCGGAAGCACGGCAAGTTTGGTTATGATGTGGTGGGATTCATCGATGATGATCCTCAAAAGTGCAATCAAAGGATTGCAATAGATCAAAGAAAAAGGCATGGGAACCGGGCAGGTTTCAGCTCATATCAAGTTCTGGGCACGAGTGACCGGCTTGTCCAGATTTCGCTACATAATGGGGTGTCGCTGATTGTCTTAGCAGCAACTAACGGCATGAGCGGAAAACTATACCAGATTCTTAATGACGTCAAGCAGCATGACATTGAAATTATGCCTATGCCGCTTCTTTATGAGCAGTTAACGGGCAGGATCCCGGTGGAGCATGTTGGGGAGCACTGGTCCTTGGCTATGCCTGCTGAGCATGAAGGTTTGCATATAACCAGGCAGGTGACCAAGCGGCTCTTTGATCTACTTTGGACTTCGGTAGGAATGATTTTCCTGGTGCTGATTTTCCCGGTGTTGGCTGCTGCCATATATCTCGACTCGCCCGGGCCAATCATCTATACCCAGAAACGTCTGGGCCGGCATGGAAAACCATTTTCCATGCTCAAATTTCGTTCTATGGTGCCTGCCGCTGAAAAAAACGGCCCGGTTTGGGCTCAGAAGAATGACCCCAGGGTCACCAGGGTAGGGCGTTTTTTGCGCCGGACGCATATCGATGAGTTTCCCCAATTTATAAACATCCTCAAAGGGGAGATGAGTGTCGTAGGTCCCCGGCCCGAAAGACCCGATATTGTGAAAAGGCTTGCTGAAGAGATCCCTTTTTACCGCGTGCGTTTTGCTGTCAAACCGGGGATGGCAGGTTGGGGATTGATTCATCACGGATATGGGGATTCGGTAGCGGATGCGTTGATTAAACTGCAATATGATTTATATTACATCAAGCATCAGTCCTTATTCTTGGATATCTATATCTTGGCGCGAACGCTTTGGGAGACTCTCACTTTGCGGGGAAGATAGGTGACGCAATACAGGGTACTAAACAACAGAAATGGATAATGTTCGAATTATTTTTAAGGTTGAAAATTAAGTATGTCGCCAATAAATGCAAACATGAGGTGGGTTAAGAAAAATGAAAAATTGATTTCCTGCTGGTTGTCCATCTTTATTCTGGCTTTATTTATCCTGTATGTGTTGGGATTTACTTTCGCGCATGGCCTATGCTGCGGGGATGATGCTGATCTGGCATTGAAAGCAAAAGGTTTGGCAGAGGGAAAATTCCATAACCTTTATGTAGGATTTGATCCGCATATTGGTATCATTATACCTGTTGCTATTTTTATTAAATTGTTGGGTATCCACTACTGGGTTCCCGGTTTGTCTATTGTATTCTTAAATTTTATTCTCCTGATTTCTATAGGGCTGTTATCCCGTAAGTATGAGGATGATTTCCGGTATTTGATCGCTGCCGGCATATTTTTATTATTGAACTGTGTGCTGACAGCGCTTCATTTTGAGCAATGGTTCGCTGCTTTAGGTGAAGTTCCCGCTGCTTTGTTGTTAATTTTCGCTGTTCTTGTTTATTATCATCGCAGAACACCTGTCTTTACGTTTCTTTCAGGACTCCTTTTTTCGGTTGCCATCCTGACGAAAGTAGCGACGATTGTTGCCTTTGGCGCGTTCCTTTCGTTCCTTTTCCTCCAAACAATTATCGAGGTAATTCAAAGGGATATCATCGATGCTAGACAAGGTGTGAGAAATATATCCCTGGTCTTGTTGGGATTTTTAAGCCCATTGATCCTTTTCGGTTTGATTTACGTATCAAGGGTTGGTTATGCCCGGTTCAGTAATCGAGCTGTGAACACTGCTTCTCATCTTTGGGCGTATTTTCAACATCATCGGGCTGATTATATCTGGCGGGAGCTCATTCATAAGAGTAAAATATTCAGGGATCGTTTTGGGATTCCCATCATAAGTGTTTTTATCGTTCCCATCGCGGGTTGGTTTTTCCTTCGAAAAGAAAAAGAAATCATTGATGTGTATTATGGGTTGTCTACCATTCTCTTGATTTACACGAGCTGGTGGATCTTCTTTTCTATTGGTTGGGGAAGGCACTACACGGTTCCCATGGTACTATTGATATTTACAGCTGTTTGGCCTTTACTGCATGTCAGATTGTATCCAAAAGGAGCTGCCTACCTTTCCGTGCTTGCTCTTTGGTCTCTTTTTGGTTGGAAACATATGGGCGTTCCCATCAAAAATTTAAATGGACAACTGTTTCAACCTACAAATAGAACCCAAAATCTTTTAGAAGTCTCAGGTAGGCTGGATCGAGAGGTAGATCAGGATCCCGTGATCACCAAAAGGCACGCGACATTTGAAGATATGCAGTTTATGACAGCAAATGAGTTGAAATTTGTCTATTTTGATCGGGGGAAACGGTATGAACCTCCTTTCTGGATTGCCGTGACCACAGACTTTGTGGGTGTAAATGAGTTTTATCTCAAATATTCAGCCTCAGATTCTGATGCCTTCAAGCGGCTTGTAAGTAGATGCCGTGGGGTAAGGTATTATGATGATTATTTGGTGGGGAGATGTGAGTGAAGCTACGGTTTAAGGTTGGAGGTTTAAGGTTGAAGGTTCACTTATGAGGGAAGAGGAAGAGGTTATGGAAGAACAATATTTGAGAGAAGAATATATTGAGATTGATTTTCGGAAGTATATCCGGGCGTTGTTCAAATGGTGGTGGGTGATAGGGCTATGCGCTGGATTGGCGGCATTCGCGGCGTTGTTTGTCAGCCTGGTTATGACGCCAGAATATGAAGCCAGCGCGGGGGTTGTGGCGCTGCGCAGCCAGGTGGAGATCTCCCTGGGTTCAAGCATTCAGACGACCACGGATCTGGATATCAGCCTGGCCGAAGCGGCCCAGGGTGTGGCTGAGGAGCGGACGCAGCGACGGCTGGCAAGCATGGCGGGCCTGGTGAAAAATGGCGCTATCGCCCAAAAAGTTTCCTCCCAACTGGGGGATTTGTTCACCGAGGAAGAGAAACAGCCCTCAGAATTATTAAAACATGTTAAGGGCAGACTGCTGCAGTTGGAAGAAGGACCGGAAAACAGCGAGACGATCGAGATTGTGGTTTCTTATGATGATCCGGCCAAAGCGGCCGCGGTGGCTAACGCCTGGGGAACTGAATACGAGATCTATGTCAATCAGATTTACGGCGAAGCGACGGTTTCTCCTTTTACAGATATCAACCAGCAGATCGAGAATGCAAAAACCGAGTATGACCAGACCCAGGAAGCACTGGTCACGTTTTTGGGGGAAGAAGACCGAATCGCAGAATACAACCGGCAGATCGCAGAGGATGAAGCCATTATCAATCAGCTGCGCTCTGGAAGGCAGGAATATACAGCTGCCGTGGTGAATGACCAGGTGGCAGCGCAAAAACGGCTGTTCAACAATTCGATTGCTGCCCAACTAGATTCCAACATTACTGTATTTGAAAAGCAAAGGGCTGAGGTGCTGCGGGATTTAAATCAGGCCTATTCTCGCAAATACCGCCTGGAAAATCTTTTGGAAGATGCCTATCTGATGCGCGAACAGTTGGTTGAAGGAGGGGACTCAAGCGCTGGAAGCAACGCTCTGGCACTGCTGGGGTATAAATCGCGGGTGTTTGCCACTTCTGAAGGTTTGCCCTTTGGGCAACTGGATCTGCAGGTTCCCTCCTTGAGCTCCCTGACACCGGAAAGCAGCGCCGTCCAGCAAATTGCAGATATGGATGCGCTGATTTCAGTGATGGAGGACTCACTAGAGGAACAGAATGCGATTATTGAAGAAGAATCCGAAGCTCTTCTGGCCGGGGAAGGTTATGAATTTTTAGAGAATATGTCTCCGGAAACCATCGGGGTGGAAGGATCACAAAGCGAAGAAGCACTGGAAGAGATGGAAGATTGGTCGGGGCTGCTGGGGTATTCCTCTACATTGAGCGGCAATTTATCCGGCGACATCGACCGCAGGGAAAACGAGGTCCGGCAGCTGAAGGCTGAAGTGGAGGAGCTATCGAAGCGTAAAGCACAGCTGCAGGAGCAGCGCAATCTGGCCTGGCAAACGTATCAGGCATTGTTATCGAAGAAGCAAGAGGTGGATGTGGCCCAGGGTGCCCGGGGCAGCGTGGTGCGCTTTTCCTCGCCAGCTGTGCCGCCGACAACGCCGGAAAGCCCGAAGACGATGCGCAACACAGCGCTGGCATTGGTCGTGGGGTTGATGCTGGGCATGGGCGGGGCGTTTATGGGCGAGTATATGGAGGTGGAGCCGCCGGATTATCGCGCTGTGATTAAAAGGGTAACGGATAGGAAGGAGTCATAAGCCGGGGACAGTTCCTTCATTCATGGAAATTTTAATGGTGTTTATGAACAGCTGGAGGGTCCCTCCAGCTGTTTGTGTTTTATTCGGTTGAAGGTTAGAGATTGGGGTTTGGGAATATGGGCGAGGGTTTGAGGTGGATGATGGGTGCAAGGATCCCTCGTCGGGCCCTGTGGGCCCTCGCTCCCTTCGATATGCTGTCACTTCGTTCCAGCTACTCAGGACAGGCGGGGTGACATGGGGGAGTAGGCGTGGTTCGAGGAGATTGCCGCGCTTCACTTCGTTTCGCTCGCAATGACACAGAAATTGTGAGGTTGTGGGTTGGTGCAGGAAGGCCGGAGATGTTAAAATCAGGGATGAATGAGGACTGAGGGGTGGGGAAGTGGTTGTTTTGAATTATTTGTCTGAGAAACTGTAGGACATTGACGACATGAAGAGATCCGTGGTCAGGGTGTATACAGGATTGGTGGCGAGCGAAGGCGTGTACGCACTCGCCAGGCTGTGGGCGGGTCCCTGGCCGCTGCCAGATACCTTCAACAGCTTTACCCCGACATATCAATTTGCGACCATCCTGGGTGTGGCCCTTTTAGCCCTGATCACGCTGCTGGCTGCTGTTATCTTCGTCTCAAGCTGGATTTTTCCGGAAGACTTACAAAAGGGTGGTTCCGCGCTGCTTGAAAGATTTCAGCGGGGGCGTTCTTTCTATCGGACAGCGGCCGTGCTGCTGGCGGTGGTTTTCTTCGCTGCCCAGTTTCTCCTGCAAAAGGAGGGCTTGGTCAAAGACATCCAGATCCGCTTTTTGGACCTGATGGTCCCGGTGTTGATATGGGTGATTCTGGTGAGTATCCAGAGTGTGCTGGCTTTGCTTGCGATCAGCGATCAATGGTCCGTGATCAAGCAACCAGCCGCGGCCCGCACGATGATCATCTTGGTAGTTCTCGTGTTGATCTGGGCTGGGATTTCCTGGACAGGGATGGGATTTACAAGGTCCAGCCAGGTATTAGGCCTGTTCCGGGTCACGGGTTATCCGCTCCTGGGCTACCAGACTGTCTTTGCCTGGGGAGGATGCCTGGCCCTTCTGGTCGCAGCTAACCGGGTCCAAAAACAAAGCCAGAAGTCCTCCTTCTTATCTCCTTGCCTGGGGGATACCCTCATCGCGGCAGCCCTTATCCTGAGCGCCATACTCCTGTGGCGCGGGATCCCTATTGAACCCAATGCCTTTATTGATATTCCCCGTCCCCCAAACTATACGCTGGCGCCCAGCCTGGACGCCATGATCTACGATCGCACCGCCCAAAATTTTCTGGCCAGGGGGGCTTTTCAGAGTTACCTGGTGCAGGGAGATTATTTTTACCAGGAGGTGGGCCGGCGCCCCCTGCTGGCAGCGTTTTATGCCGGTCTGCACAGCCTATCAGGCCTGGGCTACGAGGAGGTCATCCAAATTCAGATCCTCCTATTCACTGTTTTTCCGGTCTTGATTTATCTGCTTGCTAAAACCCTCCACAGCCGGCCAGCAGGCATCATGGCGGCCTTGCTGACCATTTTCCGGCAGCGGAACGGAATGATGCTGGGAGAGGAGGTGACGGGGTCAAATCTGCATATGATGATGTCCGATATTCCGGCCACCATCGGCGTGCTGCTGTTTTTGTATCTCTTCCTTTTGTGGTTAGAAAAAAAGGAAAAAACCTTTGTGCTGGCCTTGCTTTCAGGAGGGGTGCTGGGCGCGGCGATGATGATCAGGCAGGAGGTGGCCGTGATATTGCCCTTCTTGGTGGGGCTGGCTGCCATCCAAAATCGGGATCAGCTGGGCAGGGTGGCGCGGGATGTGCTGTGGATGGGAGGCGGGGTTGTGTTGTTGATCGCACCCTGGATGATCCGCAACTGGCAGCTGTCCGGTCACCTGTATTTCGATCAACCCGGAGAGCTGAATTTCATCATCCGGACCATCGATCTTATTAAAATGGATCCAGATTCCTCATCTGGTCTTCCTGGGAACCTCCAGGGAAAGGCAGGAGATTTTCCAAAAGTTATCGAAGGAGCGGGCCGCGCGTTTGGCGTGCTGGCTGCTAAAGGTGCCAGCGCTGCAGGTTCTGGGGGGGGAGTGGAAAGGATCAGCGTTCCAACGAAGGACAACGCTGCTCTCTCGTTCCTGCAAACTGGCGGCGATCTGAACGGGGTGGCGGCGCTCCAACCCGGAGATAGTAGGGAGTCTGACTTCAGGTTAATAGGTAATCATCTGGCGAACTCCTTTACGCAATCATTTCTGTACCTGCCCAGTAATCCGCTGATGGCTAACCTTGATTATCTATCCCGGTTCATCAACGGCCAGTTGAATTGGTCCTATGGGGGGATCCTGTATTCTCAGGAAGAGTATGTCTCCCGACTGCCATACTGGAAACCTACCTGGGATGGGTCTGTGGCGAAGGTGTCCTTCCCCACAGTGGGTTTGATGCTGGCGTTCATCGCCGTGGGGATCTCCCGCACTCGACGCCGTGGGGAGGGGAAGGTGTGGGTTCCTGTCCTCACTTATGCCAGTTTTCTATCTATCTATGCCCTCACGCGGCGATCGGGGGGCCGTTTTTTATTGGAAGTGGATTGGATTCCAGTCTTGTTTTTTTCAATAGGCGCCCTCGAAATCACCTGGCTCCTTGTACCGGGCTTGAAAATCGTCGGAAAGGATTTTTTCCGTGATGGAAGAATAGGCAGATCTCCATATCCTTCATTTGAGAAAGGTCGGGTGTTCCAGATCATCCTGCCTGTGGGACTGCTTCTGTGCGGTGCTGCCATTCCCCTGATGGAAGCAATTTCAAAAAATCCTTACACACCTGAGGCAAAACAGGAACAGGTTGCGGACCTATTGAAGCAGAATGCCCCCCCTTTCTCGCCCGAGGAAGTAAAATCCCTGGAAACTTTTATGGACCAGGGCGGTGATGTCCTCTACGGCCGGGCACTGTATCCCCGCTATTTCTTGCCGGACCGGGAGATGATCAATACAATTGAGCTTTATTTTGAATCCCACACCACCTTCTATCTGTCCGGCTCTGATGTGGAATATGCTGTGCTGCCTCAACTTCAGCCCCCTGAATATTTTCCTCACGGTTCAGATGTGATCGTTTTCGGGTGTCAGGAGCTGCCCATTGAACCGGGGGAGGAGCAGGTCTGCCTGCACTGCTTCGATCGTGGGTTCGACCCGGTGGTTGTCGTGCTGTACGGAGAGGATGGAATGTCTGTGGAGGATGTATTGTGGAGAGCGGGAGAATGGAACCCGTTTACGGGGTGCCCCTTGGATCGCCCGTGGTGAGGTTCGCGGTAAGAAGGTATTTGCCCTGAGGGTGGGAGAGTCAGGGGTAAGCTTGGAAATTGAAGATTCAAGATGACGGGATAAACTGGCGGTAGATGGGAATTGGGGGAAATGCATTTAGAACTTTACCGGTGGGAATGTCCAACTCGCTTTAAATTAAGTCTAAGGGGAACCGGTCTATGGTTAAGATATATTACGTGTATATTATGACTGATGAATTGGATTCCGTCCTGTCGGTCGGTTTTACGAATGACCTTAAGGGCCGGGTATCCAAGCGCAAGACAGGCGAATTAAATGGGCAGTCGAAATATTCAGGTTTGTGCAAGCTGGTGTATTTCGAAGCTGTGGAAGGTGTACAAGAGGCGCTGCAGAGAAAGAAATATATTAGAAATTGTTCCGAACAGAAAAAAGAAGCCCTGATTGAGAGCATGAACCCGGGATGGATTGATTTGTTTGAGGGGTAAAGGTGGATTAAGGCATAAGGGAAGTGGTTTGTGGTTGAATGAAAAGGGGGGTAAGAGATGTTATTTTTAATTGATGGTAACCGGAAGCCAGTTGGATATTGGAGGGCGGATTGCGGCATTTATAGGCGGGAACGGTGTAAAGCTTCCACATCAAGATCCGGGGCCGGGCCAAGCTGCCTGGAAGGGGATTTTAGCTTCTTGACCAGCCCCTGATCAAGGATAGCGATGAGGAAGAGAATGATATACGGGGAAATGGCGAAGCGCATGCGGTTTCCTTCATATCCGTCTGTGAAGCAGGGAATAACCAGCACCCAGAGTATGGTAAGGAAAGGAGGCAGAAGGACAGCCAAGGTTTGTTGATCTCCCTGGGCGTATTTTGTGTATAGGAGATATGCAGAACACAGTAGGAAAACGGGGAAAAGGAGAATCCCAAAGATCGAGAGGGCAATCTTCTCGTTGTTTTGCTCAATGAGCCAACTTTTTACCTCGTGATGGATTTGCGGATCAACCTTTTTTAAGATGGGCCGGAGGTCATAAAAAAAGGTGTCCTGCAACATAGATGCTGTGGCCAGGTACAGGGAATGATCAGGTCCCCGCACGTGCCTGCGGTAAGGGGTGACAAAACTGGGTTGGGTCCAACGAAAATAGTGGGACAAGGCCATTTTCATCCATAATTTGGGGTGTGTCAGGCGAAATTTTACCGCCTCCCGGGCTACATGGGTATTGTTCTTGACGAACAGGTAGTGGTTCCAATTCCTGCCGCCATTAAATTTGGTTGTTTGTTCCAGAACCTGAACATCCATAAAACCAGATGTTTTCTGAAAATCTGCCAGCGACATTTTTACCTGCAAAGGGACTTTCTCCTCCTGCCAATACTCATGGATGGTCTGGGAGGCCACCGGGGTTCGCTTGCTGAGATTGAAGCCTGTCCAGGTTGTGCGTGTGAATTGGTTAAAAATCAGCAAGTTTTTCAGCGGCCAGATAAGGAGCGCAAGCCCTAAAAAGATCAGGATGGGGGATGACCGGGAGAGGAGAAGCGTGAATTTTGCTCTCCCCGGGCGAATTTCAACAGCAAAATGACCCCAAAAAGGCTCAGGCCCCACAACGGATGATACAGGCTGCGCAGATTGACGATGATCACGATGATCCCGGCGATAGTCCACAAATTGGTGTCTGCAACCTTTGCACCGGTTTGGAAGGTGCGGATCAGGAGGAACTGGAGGGTGATCAGCAAGAAAGCGAGTAAATAGGGGTAGAAGAAGATATGGGAAAAAACATATGATGCTGGATTGAACAGGAAAAGGAAGATGGCCAGCATGCTCAGGAGTTTCGATTTCGCCAGACTGAAAGCAGTTTGATAGAGGAGCACAACGGAAAGTAAACCCAAAATGGTGAACAGAGCGTGAGCCCAGAACTCTAGGGTCAGGCCTACCAGATCAGCCCATTTAAGGATCCCCGCCAGCAAAGCGTTGAGCAGCGGCGGCTGGGCGTGGAGCAATAACAGGCTGTGCCACGGCTGTTGGGTCAACGCTTGCTGGTCCAGCAGCTGCCAGTAGTTCCAGGGAATGCGCAAAGATTGAAATCCCCATGCCTTCCCTACCAGGAGGCTGAGGATAAAGGTAATCCCGGACAGGATGTGTGGCAAATAATGGCGTATGGTTTTCAACCTGTGCTGATCAGGCATGGGTGCAGGTTTGTGTCAGAGCTGTGATGAATTGGAACGCAGATTATTGTACTACAGCTGTTCTGATTGCTGGTGGAAGAAATCGTTTATGCATCACCAGAAAATCACCTGCTGTCGTGCCGCAAGGGGAGAGCGGTTTTTAGAATGAAACGGGCACCTCGGACCGCATATGGTAGACTAATCAATGGTGCTTTCTTTGCGGCATCTCCTCCCGCTGCCGTGCCGTGGTTTTCTCTAATTCCCGATGGTCAGTCGGACTAGATTATCAGCAGGAATGTAGTGGAAAAAGGAATAGTTGACAATGCTAAAAGTTCTCTCGATCTTTGGCACCCGCCCGGAGGCGATCAAAATGGCACCGGTTGTCAAAGAGCTCGAACATTATCCGGATCAAATTAACTCTCTGGTATGCGTCACCGCGCAGCACCGCGAAATGCTGGACCAGGTCCTGGCGCTGTTTGAAATTGAGCCAGATTATGATCTTGATTTGATGCGGGAAGCACAGACGCTGTCTGAAATTACAGCCCGGGTTTTTACAGATCTGGATTCAGTGATCAAAAAGGTTGATCCTGATTGGGTGCTGGTCCAAGGGGACACCACGACTGTGATGGCTGCCAGCCTGGTCGCTTTTTATCATCAGGTGAAAGTGGGACATGTTGAAGCAGGGCTGCGCACCCATGATAAGTGGCAACCCTTTCCGGAAGAGATCAACCGCAAGATCGCCGGAACCGTGGCAGATCTCCATTTTGCTCCCACTGCTACAGCTGAAACACACTTGCTGGAGGAAGGCGTGGATCCGGGGATCATTCATATCACCGGAAATCCGGTCATCGATGCGCTGCGCCATGTGGCAGGTATGGCCTATGACTTTGATGGTGATGCATTGTCCGGAATCCCCTGGCATAAAAATTTGATCCTGATCACCGCGCACCGCCGGGAGAATTTCGGGGATCCCCTGCAAAGGATTTGCCAGGCAGTGAAAACGGTCGCCAGGCAGTACAGGGATGTGCATTTTGTGTATCCGGTTCATCTTAACCCCAATGTGTGGGATCCGGTCCATCGTATGTTGGGTGATATTGACAATGTCACCCTCACGGAGCCTTTGCAATATTTGCCTCTGGTGCATTTGATGAAACGGTCTTACTTCGTGCTGACCGATTCAGGTGGGATTCAGGAAGAGGCCCCCGGTCTGGGAAAACCCGTGCTGGTGCTGCGTGAAAAGACAGAACGGCCGGAGGCCGTCGAGGCGGGCACGGTCAAGCTGGTGGGGACGGATCATGATTTGATTGTCCGGGAGATGGAAGCGCTGCTTGATGATCCTGAGGCATACCAGGCAATGGCCCAGGCTGTGAACCCCTACGGGGACGGGAAAAGCGCGGAAAGGATTGTCCACATACTGCGGGGCCTGGATGGCGGGTGAGGTTATAGTTAAAGGTTCAAGGGTATGAGGAGTAGAGAGACAGAGGACGGGGGACAGGGGCGGATGTATTAATTGATAGGACTTTGCGTTGATAGCTATAAGGTAAAAGAAAAAAAGCCGGGATGGTTTTACCCTGATGAATAAGGTTGTTCTGGTATTGTGTCTATGAAATCTGGAAGAGCGCTGCCAAAGTTAATTTCCCACCCTTGGCGTGATGTGTTGATCATGGTGGGGCTGCTTGTATTTGTGATGGCCATGAAGCCCATCGGCATTGTTGATGACGCGTTTATATCCTTTCGCTATGCCCACAATCTGGCGCATCACGGTGAGTTTGTCTTTAATCTCGGGGAGCGCGTGGAGGGGATCACGAATTTTCTTTGGTCTCTGCTGTTAGGGGGTTCGGGTGCAATCGGCTTTGAAATCCCATACAGCGCTCTTATCCTGTCTATTTTGTTGATTTTTTGGATGGGAATCCGCACCTGGCAGCTTGCGAATCATCTCACTTCGCGGAGCGTTGTCGGGATCCAGGTTTGGTCTGTGGTCCTTTTGAGTTCTGGATTTTGGGGAACGATGACCAGCGGCCTGGAAGCCCCTCTCTTCGCGGCCCTGGTGCTGGAAATTCTATACCAGTACGCCCAGGGAAAAAAAACCCGGGCATTTTTCTTCGCAGGGTTGGCCTTTTTCACCCGCCCTGAAGGGTTAGGACTGATATTACTGCTTTATGCCATCACGGCATATCAAGAGAGGTCATTTCAAGCGGGTTTAAAGGGCCTGGGTCTGGCCATGGGGATGGTCTTTTCACTGGAGTTGTTTCGCTTTCTTTATTACGGCTCTTGGGTGCCGAACTCCGTGATCGCCAAATCTTTTCCCCTGCGGATGTATTTCAACCGTTGGCTATTACATAACATTTATTCTTATATTTCCGGATTTCTAACCTCAAACATTCATTTACTTATCGCAGTTCTGGGAGGCGCCTTGCTGTTCCTCCGGTCAGACAGGAAACGGGACACCAAAAGCAGCCTGTTTTTCTTTTCCCTGGGTGGTTTTACACTGGCGTGCGCTGCTGTGGTGAAGAATGGGGGCGATTGGATGGCGCATTACCGCCTCCTGTTTCAATACGCGCCGGTCTATGTCGTCCCCTTGATTTATTTGATAGAAGACAAGATCCTCCATCCCTTCGTGTGGGTGGCACTTGTGGTTGGTCTTATCCTGCCGCTTTATCCCGCCTATCCGGTTTCGAATGTGAAGAAGCTGCTTTCTTTCCAACAACCCGTAGAGGAAAAATATTATGGCTGGTGGTTTTTGGTTGAAACCGGCGACCGGTTAGAATCAGAACTTTCCAGAGGAGACACAGTAGCGGCGGAGGGGGTGGGCTATATCAGTTACCGGCTGAATGAACAATATATCCATGATCCACTGGGCCTGGCCAACCCTTATTTGGCCAGAAACGGCACACCGTACATCATGTACGGCAAAGGAGATCCTACGTATACTCTGTCGGAGGTCGAGCCGGATGTGGTGATTGTCCATAACCAGGGTTTCATAGAAAAGGCTGAGCAGCATCTGCTTGATCGATATCGACCCTTTTGTTTCCAGTCATGCGGTTCAGCGAAGGCGGATATTGTTATGATCCACTACGATCGCGTCCAGGACTTGGGAACCGCCTTTCAGGATTGGGAGAGGGTAAACTTGCATTCAGAAAAACCCTGAGTTCTCCCGGTGGTTTAAGGTTAATAGGTTTAAGGTTGAAGATTGAGGATGACAAAAGATGGCAGACGGGGGAGGGTGGGATATAACTATCTACTGGAGTAGGCGGGATGCAGCGTATAAGGTATCCCCAGCTAACCACGAAACGATACGGATTTCTCTCTTAGGAGCATAAGAAAAGGACATGTTATGACGCGATATCTGATAACTGGCGGGGCTGGATTTATCGGTTCCCATGTGGCTGAAACTCTCCTGGAAGACGGCCATCGGGTGACGGTGATCGATAACCTTTCCACCGGGAGATTTGAGAATATACAGCATCTGACTCAGGTTTCTGATTTTCACTTTGCCATCGACACGATCACCAACGAGATGGTACTCGACCGGCTGGCAAGCGAAAGTGATGTCATCATTCATCTTGCGGCTGCGGTAGGCGTCAAGCTGGTCGTGGAAAGGCCTGTCCATACCATCGAGACCAACCTTGGCGGAACGGAAGCCGTGCTTAAGGCTGCCATGCGCTACCGGTCAAAAGTCCTCTTGACATCCACCTCTGAGGTGTATGGCAAAGGCAACCGGATCCCCTTTGCCGAGGAGGATGATGTGGTCTTGGGACCGACCAGCCACAGCCGGTGGGCTTATGCGGGGTCAAAGATGATGGATGAATTTTTAGGGTTGGCTTATCACACGAAGAAAGGGCTGCCTGTTGTCATCTTTCGCCTTTTCAACACCATCGGACCCCGGCAAACCGGCCAATATGGAATGGTTGTGCCCCGATTTGTGCGCCAGGCTCTGAAAGGAGAGCCCATTACCGTCTATGGCGATGGCGAACAGCGCCGGTCGTTTACCTGGGTGGGGGACGCGGTGGGCGCTATTCTGGATTTGTCCAGGGAACCGGACGCTGTAGGAGAGGTGTTCAATATCGGACATCACAGGGATATATCGATCTCTGAGTTGGCCTCCATGGTCAAGGAGAAGACCGGGAGCGAGTCCGAGATCAAGTATATTCCCTACAACATCGCTTATGAAGAAGGGTTCGAGGATATGCGGCGCAGATTGCCGGATTTGGACAAACTCAGTGAATTGACCGGCTATGAACCCACCTTAGATTTGCCAGAAATTTTAGATCGCGTTATCGATTATGAGAAACATCGTCTCACCGAGGGGTAGTTCTCTTTGGAGACGAAAACAACACGCTGAGGTCAACCAGCGTGTTGTTTTCAAAGGAGGAGAAACTGTGAAGAAGAAAGCGGTTTTACGTCATCATAGATTGTCTTCTTCATTTGATCTGTCAGACAAAGATTTTAGACAAAATTTCTCTATGGCGTGGGGAGTGTCAAATTTTTAGCCTGAACGATGAGGTAAGCTGCCCAGGCGCGATTTAACTCATCCTCCGGGCAGAAGAGAGGTTTTCCATCCTGTTGGCCGCATGCTGGTAGCAGCTCATCCTTGTACGCTTGTTCTGCCCAGGCAGTCGCCCAATGCTCAGGGTCCGTCATATCAGCAAAAACCGTTCCGGAAGCTGCCGGGGGTTGGTAGGCGTTTCCGTACTTTAAATGCAGCCCAAAGACGCTGGCTTCTGCCCGGGACAACTGAGAAAGGGGGCAGTATTGCAGAGGTTCGTCTTCTTTCTGGCATCCGGCTGTGAAACCTTCCTCCCACATGCCTTCTGCCCACTGTTCTGCCCATTGAATGGTTGACCAGTCGTCATGGAATGTATCCCAAGGTTCAGAAGGAGGGGAATAGGTGTTACCATATTCTCCGCGCAGAATAAATACTCCGGACATGCCCCGGTTAAGGATGGTCTCCGGGCAGTATTTCAAGGGTTCTCCTGATTTCTGGCACCCGGCTGTGTATCCGCCGGCCCATAGGGCCTCAATGTGCTGGTAGGCCCAGTAGCCGGAGGGCACATCGCTGAAGGTAGTGATGCCCGTCCCTTGAATGGCAAACGAATAGGGGTCGCGGTAGGGATCGTCATTCGAAATGGTCAACGTGGCTGTCCGCAAAGCGTCCGTAGAGGGATCAAATGTAAACTCAAAAGATGTAGTACCGCCGTCGCTGGAAATAGAAGACTGGGGTAGAAGGGTGACTGAAAAATCACCTGCGTTCGTGCCGGTAATGGAGACAGGAGGAGAGCCCGTCAAGTTGAGATCAACGCCCCCTTCATTGACAATCGTGAATGTTTGGGACGCTGTCCCGTCTCTAATATTTACATCCCCGAAATCCGTTCCATCTGCAGTGCTTGGCACGCTGTCGCCGTCAAAAATGCTGTATCCATTTCCCAGGATATCCATGGCGGGAATTGTGTTGGGATCGGTGACCGTTGAATTAATCTCATCCCATTTGGGATCGGTGACATCCCATTGACCGTACCCTGAATCTGCCATTACCTCCACAAATCCCGGTTCGCCGGTATCCCCATAAAAAATCCGGTAATCAGGCTCTTCGCAGCTGCCTACGGGTTCATTTTCTTTGACAACATTAAAATAGATAATGCCCCGGACCCCAGGATAATCAGCCAGCTGGCCAAAGACATTCCGGACCCACTCGCTCTTATTCTGGCTGGGATCGCCGGGGTCCACGGGGACATCAACGGTCCCGGTCTGGGCAATAATGATGGGTTTGCTGGGGGCCATAGATTGCATGCGGTCCAGGTAGGGTTCAAAAGCGTCCTCAAACGTGACCCAACTGGCCCATTGGTCCGGGCAGCCGCCGTAGTTATAGGAACTGAAAGCGACTATATCCACGTAGCTATCCCCTGGGTAGTAATTTTCAAAGGCCCGTGATGGGTAGTCGGGATCATGCCAGGCGTTAGGGGCGAAAACCCAGTGCACGGCGTCGTCCGGGACGCCTTCCTCCTGGAAGATTTCCTGAAAGCGCCTAAAAGCTTCTATGAATGTGGATCCATCTGTGCTGTAGTTGGCCCAGTCCCCATTGGCCTCCGGTAAGGGAGCGATGAAGGCCCGTTTCGTGTCTCCTGCCCATGTTTTGAAATAACCTGCCCATGTCCTGAGATAGGGATCGCATCGGCCCTGAGCGATGTCCTCGCTGGAATCGCAGTCTTCTTGATAATAGGATCCTTCCCAGCTTGCAGAGGGGTTGAGATTTACAAAGGGCATAAAATTATTGGACCAGGCTGCTTCCAATCTGGCTTCGACATTGCCTGAGGGGTTGAACGTGATACTCATAAAATCCCCAAAGAAGGTCACCCCGCTGGCGCCCTGACTTACCAGCCAATCGTTCATGGTGTTGAGCCGATCGATGGAGGTTTGCAGCTGCCCCCCTGGATACGCACCGAAGAGGACCGGGGTTTCTTCTGTCCCTGCGGGCAGCGGCGCGGTGAGAGCGGTGCTCGCGTGCGTAAGAGCCCCGGAGAGGAACATAATGACTAAGATGAGAAATATCGGTAGTTTTTTCATGTGTGTTATGGGTAGTGTCTACTTTGAACGGATGACCAGAAAACGAAAGTTTTTGGTATAGCCTTTTCCCGAAATTTGTTATGATATCCTTGCAGCGAGACAAGAAATGGATCCGGATCCCACTGCCTTTATTATATAATTGAGGGGGTGTAGGAGAGTTTTCAATTCGGTAAACTGGGATGTTCTTTTCTTTTGGAGAACAAACAAATTTGTTAGCATGTGACCATCAGAATGGAGTGAGGATCCATTGTGTAATAAATAACTCTGAAATGATTTCGAGCAATATGTCGTAAACTTGTGGATGCCAGGCCTGATTTTTTAAAATATGATGAATTTATTTTTTTGTGGTGTCAAGTGTGGTAGCGTACGTTTGTGTTCAGAGAAATGAGGAGTGGTGCATGAAAAAAGATTTTTTCTATTCCATTGTAGTTGTCATAATGTTACTCACAGCCTGCCGGGCAGATCCTGGCGAGCCGACTCAAACCCCTGGCCCAACCGGAGTGAAAAGTTCGTCGACAGCCACGTCCATCCCTACAGATACAAGTACGCCTGAACCGACCTCGAAAGCAGAAACAACAGAATCCTCTCAGGTTACGCCTAGCGTTCCTGCCTCGGACGCGGTGCTGTTGGGGTATTACCCTGCGGGCTTATTACGAAATTCAGAGGATCGATTGAGAGCATTCAACGCATGGATTGAACCCACAGGGAAAAAGGCTGTAATGGCAGGAACTTTTTTGAATTTTGAAGGTTCGGATGTGGCAAGCATAGTACCCGCTGAGCTGGATGCCGCCTGGGAAAATCGATATATCCCTTTCGTGAATTTAGCCTCTCGGACGTGGACGGATGAAGAAATTAATCGCGGCGATCACGATCGCGAGATCCGCACCTGGGCCCAGGTTTATGCGGAGTGGGCCAATAACGGAGAAAAACGGGCCTTTATCGCTCCTCTGCAGGAGATGAACGGGTATTGGACCTCTTATGGAAAAGACCCTGATAGTTTCCGGGAGGCCTTTACGCGGATCCATAATATTTTTGATGATGAAGGTGTGGATCCGAAATCCATTAGCTGGGTCTTTGCGCCCAATGGATGGAGCCAGGAAGGGCGCGAATTTGAGAAGTTCTATCCCGGGGATGAGGTGGTGGATATTATTAGTTTCAGTTCCTACAACTGGGGTAACTGCTCTCCATTCGCGCTGTGGGAGGATTACGACGATATTTATGGTCCCTATCTGGAGCGAATGCATGAGATGGCACCGGACAAGCCGATTTTTATCGCTGAATTAGGTACTGTGGCGGATGGAGGGGATAAAAATGAATGGCTTGTGGATACCTACGCAAAGTTGGTGGAGTTCCCAAACCTGCAGGGAATCCTGTATTTCAATTTCAAAGAACGTGGCAGTTCTTTGGAAAATTGTCCCAATGGCGCGGATTATCGAGTGTTTGATTATGAGAACAATGAAGGGTGGCCGGGGTTTTTAGAGGCAATTTCTATTCCCGAGATTGTCTATTACCCGCCGCAGAGCGCTTCACTAGATCAGATTATGTACTCTCGCCCCTGACCGTTGGAAAAGGAAATGGCACAATCATGAGTTTTCGCGTTCTATTCTACTCACCAGATCGGCATCTATCGTATGACGCCTCCACACCGGATCAGGAAGGGGTAGGTGGCGGATTGACAGCCCGCATCAGGTTGGCGCAAGCATTATCGAATTTGGGCCATGAGGTGACGATGCTCAGCAATGTCACCCATGTCCACACGAGTGAGGGCGTGAGATTTCTGCCGCTTTCGGAAGCTGGTGTCGAGCGAAGTGTGGATGTGTTGGTGATGTCCTCCACGGGGGGAGAATTGAGCCTGGCGCCGGCGATGGATCTGCCCGTTGCAGCTCGATTGCGTGAGGTATGGGCCTTGGGAGCTTTTCCCGTTGAACACATCACGGAAGTTGATGCTGACTATTATGTCACGGTGAGCAATGCCATCCGTGATGTGGCGCATGAAGAGTGGAGTATCCCCTATCAGAAAACGTTCGTTTGCCATAATGGTTATACGGTCTTCCCCCACAAGGGAGGCTTATTTTCGACCAAGGTAAAACGCGATCCGTTCTCCTTGATCTATACCAGCCATCCCAATAAAGGTTTAGGGGCGGCCATGTCTGTATTGCGCCTGCTGCGCCACAAAGACGATAGATTTACGCTGCACATCTATGGAGGAAACGCCCTGTGGGGAGGCAAAGATCATCCTCCTGAGCCAGAACCTGGTGTGGTGTACCATGGCCTGGTCGGACAAAGGGAAATTGCTGAGGCACTCAGGAAAGCTTCCTTTGCGCTCCATTTGCAAGAAATTCTGGAAGGGTTTTCCCTTTCTCTGGTGGAAGCTATGGGATATGGATGTGTCCCCATCGTTTCACCTGTAGGAGGGAACCGTGAAGCTGTGTGGAATGGATATAATGGGTTCTGGATCGAGGGGGATCACACAAACGAAAGTGTCCATCAACGGGCTGCTGAAGTGATTTATCACGTTGCCCATAACCCAGGATTTGCACACTATCTACGGAAGAATGCTCAAAATATCCCCTGGAGATGGGAGACCCAGGCTAGAGTTTGGGTTGATCATTGGCAGGCTGCGCTGGGTGAGGAAAATGTGACACAAATGCAGGCATACCCCCCGTGTCAGCAGTGCGGGGGGGATTGGCTGCTTACCGCTGACGGACATCATTGTTTGGGATGCGGTTATTATTCAAAAGATGGTCACTAAAAACTCTCAATGAAATCTATTTTGATTGCCGGTTATTATGGGGCAGGGAATCTTGGGGATGAAGCCATTCTGACCAAGGTCATTTCCGATCTGAGGGACATTGTTCTCGGCCTCTCGTGCACCGTCTTGTCCTGGAATCCATCCACAACAAAAAGAACACATGACGTCGAAGCCATTCATTGGCAGGATATCAGTGGCATGGTTGATGCGGTCAGAAAAGCTGATCTCGTTGTTGTGGGGGGGGGCGGGCTCTTTCAAGATTATTGGGCGGTGGATGTGGAACATTATCTGCGTAGAAATCACGGTGGAATTGTGTCAGTGGGAAGTCTGCCGCTATTGTCGAAATTGTTCGGTGTCCCCTGTATGATCTATGCAGTGGGGGTGGGGCCGCTGCGCAGTGAAAGAGGCCGGGAACATACCAGGAAGGCATTCCAACGCTGCGTGATTGCTACCGTTCGTGACCAGCATTCGCGGCGTGTTCTGCGTCAGACCGGATTTGACGCAGTAAATGATGCCCGACCTGTAGTGAGGGTGCTGGCAGACCCGGCGTTCGGCCTCCGTGTGGGGGAAGACTCACAAGCCCAGGCAGATGCTGTGTTCGATGAGATGAATATCCCACCGGAGGCTTCTCTTTTAGGGGTGTCTTTGCGCTATTGGGACCAATCGACGCCTGTGGATGAGTGGATTCCAAGGGTCGCCAAGGCTGTGGACGCATTTTTATCCGCGCATCCGGCATTTGAGAGTCTTTTTATCCCTTTTCAGGTTAAACCAGGTGATCTATATACAAATGATCTGGCTGTCCTGAAGGACATGGCTCAAGAGATGGATCAATCTGATAAAGTGCATATTCTTGAAGAGGTCAAAGACCCCCAATTATGTCAAGCATTTCTGGGGCGGTGTTCCCTTGTCCTGGGTATGCGATTGCACGCGTTGATTCTGGCCATGAATGAGGGTGTTCCGGTGGCAGCTCTCCCTTATGATCCTAAGGTCAAGAATCTAATGGAGGAAATGGATGTAGGAGAGGCCTGCCTCTCTTCCTATGCTCCTTCTGGGGAGGAATTACGCCAGAAATTAGATTGGGTGTGGCAGCATCGAGAGTCGATAAGAGGTCGTATTCAATCCGGGTTAGAGGTCATGAAACGCCAGGCCCGTGAAAATGCTATATACGCCAGGAAAATATTGTCTCAGCCTCGCCGCACCCCTTCCAGAGACAAACTGCAGGAATTCCTTGTGGACCGGATAAGGTTGATGGAAAAGATGGACTTGGAATTAGAGAGACTGCGGGAAGAAATTGATCAACTCAAATCCCGGCGGATCCAGGTGGAAAAGGAACTGGATTCCATCAAGTCCAGCCGAACGTGGAAAACTGCACGCTGGTTACAAAGGTTCCGTTTTGCCCTGGTTCCGCCTGAGAGCCTGATGGAGCGCTTGATATCTAAGTTCCTGCATTTATTTCAGAAAGGTCCCCATTCGTAAACCAGAATACGCAAGGTCTTGGGATGAAATTCGCTTCATGTCTTGTAAATTATATAAAACAACTCTTGGATGAATACCGGCTTGAAGAAAACGCCGTACGTTGTCCCCCGGGAAAGCCAAAGGTGCCGGCTGAGGAACATGGGACCACACTCGTTATCCATGAAAACAGCAGCTATCCATTTCGTGATTTTGATGTCCAATCCCTATTCTCTCATTCAAAGCATCCCGATGAATTAATTCTGCTTGGCAGGGGAGAGAATTTCCAGCTAGATTTCGATCTAGACTCACTTCATGACCGTTACAGGGGTACTCTGAACGTCATTAATGTCAGTGATTTATCCCCTTGCGCGGCACGGAACCGGGGGATTCAAAGTGCGGAGCATGATATCATTGCTTTGGTAGATACTGATTGCAGGCCTTCTCCGGGTTGGCTTGAAAACATCACTGCCCCTCTGGTATCAGATGATGATCTCGGGTTTATAGTGGGAGAGATCAAAGCGGGGCACTGCGGAAATGTATTTAAGGTCGCATTTTATTGTTATCCATTTGGTCCCGGGAACGCAAACCTTCCCCGGACCATGGCGTATGGCAAAAATATTGCCTTCCGCAAGGTTCATTGGGCTTGGGCTGGAGGGTTTCCTGAATCCACCGCTGAGTATGCTGGATTCCATCTTTTTCAACTTCGGATGCAATCGCTGGATATTTGCTATCAGACATCATCCAAGTCTGAGGTGCGGTGGGTCCCTTCCTCACATTGTAGAAGACCCTGGCAATGGATCGCCGATCTCGCCCAGGGGGAGGGCCAGATAGGATTGGGATCAACTATAAAACAGGGGTTGGTTTTGCTTCTGGCGCTTTCAGGGTTCTTATTCTTGGGTCTCATTTTGTATGTGAGATATCCGGATCATACCCTTTTCAGCCTATTTTCAACCATCTTCGGGGTAGTTATATTGGTTACGATTTGGGGAGTCATGATTTCCCGTAAGGCGGGGGAGTTTCCGGATACTTCATTGTTTGCTATGCTGTTCACGCCACTGATGTCTATGATCCGCATGAGGGGATATATGTGGGGAACAAAGGGCAGAACCGAAGCACGAGAGGAATTGGCGAGTGAAGCAGCAAATCATCTGGCTCGGATTGTCAAATGCCATCCTGGCCGGAAAGGTATCCTGATCTATTTTCCAACCCACGATTGGGGCCATATGTTTCAAAGGCCCCAGCAGATGGCCAGAGCGTTTGCTAGTCAGGGATACCTTTTCTTTTATTGTACGGCTAATGAAAAGGTGGACGCCGTTGCGAAATATAAAGAAGTCGACCGCAACTTATTCCTTTCATCTGTTCCTTTGGAGACCTATAATCTCCTGGATCGGCCAACCCTTTATATCGGATCACCATGGTATGCTTCCAGGCTGGCATGGTTCGATCAAAAGCAGGTGATTTATGACCATTATGACTCTCTGGCTGTCTCCGCTGCCAGGTTCGAGGATCATCAGAAAATGGTCGAGGAAAGCGATCTTATTCTGGTCAGCAGTGAGGTCTTGAAGAGTGACTTGGATGTAGAGGATGAAAAGGTATGCCTGATCCCTAACGCGGTGGATTATTCATTTGTGCTAGGACATAAACCTGGGTTGGATGACGATCCTCCTGATGATTTGGCCCCGATCCTTGAAGATGGGAAGCCGGTCATTGGTTATATTGGCGCTCTGGCGAAGTGGTTTGATTATACTTTGATTGCAAAGGTGGCCCGGAATCATCCAGAGTGGAATTTTCTGTTAATTGGCTCAGATTATGATCAGAGTCTTCCCGCCAGTGGTTTGGAGGAAAACCATAACGTGATCTGGCTGGGTTGGAAGCCTTATCGTGAGTTATTTTCTTATTTGTGGTACTTTGAGGTAGGCATGATTCCGTTCTTGATCAATGAAATAACGAGAGCGGCATCGCCGGTAAAGATGTACGAATATTTTGCATGTCAAAAACCTGTGGTTGCAACTCCTTTGCCTGAATGCCAACGCTACCCGGAAGTATTCATAGGAGCGTCGCCACAGGAGTTCAGCGCTAGGATACAGGAAGCTATTGACCACCGGTCTTCCCAAGAGTTTCTGGTGCGTCTGAAGCAAATTGCCAAGAAAAACACCTGGCAGGACCGGGTAGCAGCAATCCTGTCAGCCATTGAAATGTAAACAGCACTGAGGAGAATCGGTTGCCATTACCCACCCCACGGTCAAAAACTGAGAGAGAGATTGTTGACATATTGTCACAACACCCGGATGTTGAGGAAGTCATCATCTTTGCGCCAACGCTTCCATGGGAAGGGGAGATGTTTCAACGTCCCCAGCAGCTGGCACGGGCATTAGCCCGGCAGGGAGCGCTTGTTTTTTACATACAACCGGAGCGTTCCTGGCCGCCACGGTTCGTGGAAATTGAAGAGAGGTTGATTCAAAGTTGGTCGCCCTCTGATGCCTTTGGGATTATCCCAAATGCCTTTGTGTACGTGATAACCTGGAGCATTCCACTCCTGGCCTTTTTTGACTCACCACGGATTATTTATGATGTACTGGATGATCTATCAGCCTTTGATGGTGATCCTGTACGGCTCAGGCGAGATCACGAGCGTTGTTTGGAAATAGCGGACCTGGTGCTGGCTACTTCTGAAACACTGCATCAACAGACGAAGATCTACAGGGCTGACAGTATATTATGTCCTAACGGGGTTGATCTTGAGCATTTCTCGGAAAGGGGCTCTTTACCCTGCCCCGCAGAGCTTGAGGATTTTTTGGCTGAAGGAAAACCTATTGTTGGGTATCATGGTGCTCTGGCACGCTGGTTTGATTATGACCTGATAAAATCCCTGGCGGAGGACAGGGAGGATTTGAATTTCCTGATGATTGGCATTGATCATGACGAGACGCTCCAGGAAAGCGGTATGCTTGATGTGGAGAATGTTTCTTGGTTGGGTTCTAAACCCTATGAACGGCTGCCTGCATATGTGAAGAGATTTGATGTGGGCATCATCCCTTTTTTGACGAATGAAATAACCCATGCCACATCTCCGATTAAGTTGTTTGAGTATTTTGCTTCGGGTGTACCTGTCGTTGTTTCTCCGATGCACGAAAGCCAGCGATTTGACCCTGTGCTGGTTGCTGACTCTGTGGAATCTTGGAGCACAAGCATCGACGAAGCATTATCTTTGGCGGGGGATAAGGAGTATATCCAACGTTTACATCAAGCGGGCCAGAATAATTCGTGGCGATCTCGTGCGGATCAAATATTGTGTGAGCTGGGGGAATTGGAAAGGAGAGTACCGGACAAGCCCTGGTATTTATCCCTGGGCATTGAGAATGAGAACCTGGTGCAAGCATTTCGCATGGTAGGACGGGTTGTTAAGGTGTGGCGGATGTCAGGTTTGAGAGGGGTAGTCCAAGGACTTTATTATAAATTCTCCGATTATTTTTCATCTTTAAAAAGATTGAGCATTTTTCGTTTGCCTCGGGCTCTGGATGATACTTATCTCCTCCAGGATCACAGCCAGGTCACGTTGTTTACTAATAAGGAGGATTTATATCCCGACTATTTTCCACGTCAAAAACTCTCACCTGCAAAACAAACTCAAAGAGTACCTTTTTCTGTCATCTCCACAACCTATAACGAAGCAAAGAGTGTATCTGACTGGATGGCTGGAATCTTAGAACAACGTTATCCACCAGATGAAGTGGTGATTGTCGATGGGGGCTCATCAGATGGGACAGTTGAAAAGATTAAGTCCTACCGGGATCAATGCTCTTTTCCTGTACGGGTTATTGAAGAAAGTTCTATCAACATTTCCCGGGGCCGAAACATTGCCATCCGTGAAGCTGAGGAAGAATGTATTGTGGTGAGTGATTTTGGATCCCGGCCACGCCTGAATTGGTTAGAGAATATCACGGCTCCCTTTCGCATTGACCCGGAGTTAGAGGTCGTGGCGGGTTGGTATCGAGCTGTGGACAGCGATGGGCAGCAGCTGCCTTATGAAGGGTGGCCTTCCCTGGAGGAAGTCGATCCCCAGAACTTCGTACCTTCCTCGCGTTCATTAGCATTCAGAAAGAAAGCTTGGGAAAAAGCGGGGGGGTATCCAGAGTGGTTGACATTGACAGGAGAGGATACATATTTTGCACTGGAGTTGAAGCGCTACTGCACGAAGTGGGCCTTTGTCCCATCAGCTGTCGTGGATTGGGTGGGACCTTCCTCATGGATAAGTTTTTGGAAGAAAGCGTATTCATGGTCAATAGGGAACGGTGAATCAGGCTACAACGCCTGGCTGTATCGAAAGTCTGCCTGGAGATTGTTTATAATTATCCTGGGTCTGGTCACAGGTTTGATTCTACTCGTCTATCCATCTCTATTCTCTGGGCTGATGGGGAGTTCCCTGAGCCTGCGGATCGTGGGCTTAGGCATAATCCTGGGCGTGATCCTGTCTTACGCGGTGAGGGGTGTCCCCGTGTGGCAGATTCCAGGAGAAATGGGTCTGCGAATATCACAAATTGCTGGCTTCTTGGAAGGTGCGAACCGCAAACATGTAGTGGATATCAGGCGCCTGAGGGATACAAAAGGGATCTTTTTTATCCTTTCCGGTGTGCCAATTGACGACACAGGGGGAGGAGCCCGGTCCACTCAGATCACACAAGAATTACTGCGCCAGAACTATTGGGTAGTTTATATCAACCGTTTTCCGAAATATGAGCATCAAACATCAGGGGTCAAGATCGCTCATCCCAATTTATTCACCTTTGATTTGGCGGCTTTTCGATGGGGCAAATATCAAACACAATTTTCTAACTTGCTCAAGGATCGGGAGCTGGTGGGTTTAGTAGAATTTCCCCATCCTGATTTTATCCCTGTGATGCAAAAAATCAAAGCGAGTGGAGGGAAAATTGTGTATGAAATGGTAGATGACTGGGACACCTCCCTCGGTGGCGAGTGGTATTCTGAAAAGACAGAAAAACTGATCATCAATTTCAGCGATGGGGTAGTTGGAACTGCTCCCGAGTTGAAAAGAAAGTTAGAGGTGCTAGGTCAAGATTCAGCTTTATTTTTACCAAATGCTGTCAACAGTCGTCTTTTCGATCCAGTGAAACTGTATCAACGGCCGGAGGATCTTCCGGAGAGTGAGTGGACAGCCATGTATATAGGCGCCTTGTGGGGAGAGTGGTTTGATTGGGACTTGTTGAAAATGATTGCTGGTAATTATCCAGAGGCGGGAGTGGTCGTTATCGGCGATTACCGAAATCTGTCGGTCGATATGCCTGAAAATATTCACTTCTTGGGTCTCAAGCCCCAGTCAGACTTACCTGCTTATTTAGATTATGCGGATGTTGCTCTCATTCCTTGGAAAGTCACGCCAATTACCCAGGCAACCAGTCCTTTAAAGTTGTATGAATACCTTGCTATGAATAAGCCTGTGGTCGCTCCGGAGATCGATCCTTTACGCGACATTCCGGGCGTATATCTCGCCAAAACACGAATGGATTTTATTCATGCGGTCGGGGATGTACGGACAGATTCTTTTCCTGTGGACGAGGTTGCGGGGTTTATAGAAGAGAACAATTGGCAGGCAAGGGTTGAGGCTCTTCTCGAATACATCCATGAAGTTGTCCGCAATGAAGAGTAGGATGCCAGGGTATGGGATCTCATTTATCTTCAGGCCCTGAGAGTTTTAGGACCTGGTAATGATTGTTCTTGCATGGACATGAGATGTGTTGGGCAGTGTATGACTATTGAAGAGGAATTGACATCGCACTTCTAGGACGTTAGAATAATGCCTGCTTTGGGAAAAATACTTATGCGAACTCAAGAAAACATACCTGTATACGATACAGCGAAACAACGCTCAAAAGCATTATATGAACTGGTGCAGGCCTGGAAATACCGAGATTTGATTTATCAGCTCATTCGCCGGGATGTGACTGCTAGGTATAAGCGATCGGTATTGGGGGTTGCCTGGACTATGCTCAATCCCTTGGGGACGATGATCATCCTCTCCGTGGTTTTTTCCCAGGTATTTAGCGCCATTCAAGGATATGCTGCCTATGTGTTGAGCGGGTTGGTGGTGTGGAATTTTTTTGCGCAGTCCACAAGCGCCGGGATTAATAGTTTGGTGTGGGGGGGGAAACTGTTCCGGAAAATATATGTTCCTCGAACTGTTTTTGCGATATCAGCGGTAGGAACTGGTATTGTAAATCTTGTTCTATCCCTTGTGCCATTGATAGGTGTGATGCTGATTGTAGGGATAAAGATACAGGCAACGATCTTATTGATTGTCATTCCTGTATTTCTGCTTGCCCTATTCTCGCTGGGGATTTCCTTATTAATTTCTAGTGCAGGAATTTTTTTCCCGGATGTTGTGGAAATGTATCAGATTATCCTTACGGCCTGGATGTACCTCACCCCAATTATTTATCGGATAAGTATCCTCCCCGAATTCGCACAAAAATGGGTGCGTTTAAATCCCATGGTATATTTCGTAGATCTGTTTCGGATGTCTTCCTTTTACGGCAAAGTGTTCTCAGTTAAGGAGCTAGCCGTCGCTACAGTTGTCGCGGTCTTTATGCTGGTTTTAGGGTGGGGGGTATTTGCCCAGATTTCTGAGCAGTTGGCATATCGTTCATAGTCTGTTCTGCTAAAAGGTATCAAATATGTCAGAGAGCCATGTTATTAACTTAGAAGATGTAAGTGTGCTTTATCATGTTCCTCGGGAAAATGTTCGCACATTTAAGGAATATATCATTCGTATTCTGCAGAGAGGCAAGATTCATCATGATGAGTTTTTGGCGCTGGACAACGTAAACCTTGAGATTGAAAAAGGTGAATATTATGGCATTGTTGGATCGAATGGTGCTGGGAAAAGCACATTACTGAAATTAATCGCAAAAGTGATGAGGCCGACATCGGGAAGGGTGTGGGTCAAGGGAAAAGTTGCTCCACTTTTGGCTATGGGAGCTGGTTTTCATCCTGACTTAACAGGCCGGGAGAATGTATTCCTGAATGGAACACTGCTGGGATATTCCCGAGACGACCTCAAGGAACGCTTTGATCGCATTGTGGATTTTGCTGGATTGCACGATTTTATTGATGCGCCCATTCGAACCTATTCTTCTGGTATGACCATGCGTTTGGCCTTTTCGGTTGCCACGGACATCAAGCCTGACATATTACTTGTAGATGAAGTCTTAAGCGTGGGAGATGCTGTTTTTCAGGAAAAAAGTATGGACCGCATCCGTAGGTACCAGAGAGAAGGCACGACGATCGTCATGGTGTCTCACTCTATGTCAACCATCACAGATAACTGCAATCGCGCTGCCTGGCTCGACAAAGGACAATTCATGTTCTTAGGAGACCCTGACGAGGCTGTAAAGCAATATCTAGAGAACACAAGGGATAGGAAGGATTCATAGTTTGAGGCATGCGTAGGTGTCCAGTCGAGCATGTTGGGGGAAAATAAAGGAAAGGGTTTTGAATTCCGGGTCGTATAACTAGGGCAAGTTGTATGGGATCTTGTAAAACGAGTGTTATCATACCTTGTTATAATCACGGAGATTACATCGGAGACGCTGTAGACAGCGTGCTGGAACAAACCTGGCAAGATATTGAGATCCTGGTCGTCAACGATGGTTCCGATGATGAATATACAGTCTCCACACTAAAAGATTTAAATCAACCAAAGACCCGGGTTCTGCATCATGAAAGGAATATGGGATTGCCTGCTGCTCGGAACACGGGTATCAGTCAGGCTGAGGGAAAATACATATGCTGTCTGGATGCAGATGATAAACTTCATCCTACCTATCTTGAAAAAGCCTTGCTCGTGCTGGAAGCCAACCATGGTGTGGATATTATCTATTCTTGGACACAGGTCTTCGGTGAAGAGGATCGAGTCTGGTACAACCCTGAGTTTGATCCAGCAAAGCTAATCTTGAGGAATATCATTTTTACTGCTGCTGTGTTCCAGCGCAGGGATTGGGAGAGAGTGGGTGGTTATCGGGAAGCCATGACCAAGGGCTATGAAGATTGGGAATTCTGGATCCGGATGGCGCGATACGGATTACGCGGATATCGAATTCCTGAAAAGTTGTTATATGTGAGGCGTGTAGGCAGAAGTTTCATACACCGAGCGATGGACCAACATCAGGAGTTAGTTGCGGATATCCAGCGCTATAATCCTGGCGTTTTTAAAGATACCTCCTGGATCAAAGACGTGAAAGAGTCCTATCAAGATATCTTTCCCAGCTTCCCTTTTGGGAACTTTGATGATCCTGATCATTTTCTATCAACACAGGATCCAAAATTTCATATAATTATGAGGGATGAAAAGGGAGTAGGGGAAAATATTTCCCTGGTCATGGAGGATATTGAGGAAGGTGCGGGAGAATCCATTATTGTGTCTTTGGTCCCTTTAAAAGAGCGTTTCCTGGATCGGTTGTATGACCAGACTCCCTATGTGTATGTTTTACCGCATTACCTACCTCAAAAATTGTGGAACACATATTTGAAACTCCTGATTGACAGAAATACAAAAGTTAAGTCGTAGTAATCAGCCTCCGGCATCATGGTAAATAGATTTACAGTTAGAAAAAGAAGGAGTTTGTTGTGAAAGGAATGATCCTAGCGGGCGGCTTGGGTACTCGTTTACAGCCCATTACCAGGGCGACCAGCAAACAACTCCTTCCTATCTATGACAAACCAATGGTCTATTATCCCCTGTCCATGTTAATGTTGGCGGGCATCCGGGAGATCCTTATTATCACAAACCCCCAGCATCTGGACGCTTATCAGAACCTGTTGAAAAATGGCAATCAATGGGGATTGTCGTTTTCGTATGAAGTTCAAGAAGAACCCCGTGGGCTTGCGGATGCGTTTATCATCGGAAAAGACTTCATTGGCACCGACCGCGTTTGTATGATTTTGGGAGATAATTTATTTTTCGGACACGGATTGCCAGATACATTGAGAGAGGCAGTTTCTGTAAATCAAGGCGCTGTGATTTTTGCCTATCGTGTTCAGGACCCGGGGAGATATGGAACAGTTAAGTTCAATGAGGAAGGCAATGCGATCGATCTGGAGGAAAAACCCACAAATCCAGAGTCCCCGTATGCGATCCCCGGGATCTATATGTACGACAATCAAGTTGTGGACCTTGTTCATCGTTTAGAGCCTTCACCACGGGGAGAGCTGGAGATTACGGAACTAAATCAACTTTACTTAGAACAAGAAGAGCTTCATGTCGTTCCTTTAGGAAGGGGAATTGCCTGGCTTGATGCAGGAACGCACCAATCTATGTTGCAGGCCAGTAATTTCGTTCAGGCAGTCCAGGAGCGCCAAGGGATGATGATTTCATGCCCGGAAGAAATTGCTTTCCGGATGGGTTTCATTGACGGGGAGCAGCTTCGCCGCCTCGCTGATAAAATGCCTAGCAATGGATATAAAGAGTATTTAGAAAACCTGGTCCAGACTGAGGTAGATGGATCGGACATACTATTCTAACACCAAATTTTCTAGGGATGGAAATTATGTCATTTGAATTCCATCGATTAAACATACCCGACATCATTTTGGTTCAGCCGGAGAGATTCGATGACGATCGCGGGTATTTTCTGGAAACGTATAAATACTCGTCTTTTCGTAAGGGGGGGATATCGGAAAGATTCGTACAGGACAATTATTCGTGTTCCAAACAAGGTGTGTTGCGGGGCTTGCATTATCAAAGGCCACCGCAAGCGCAGGGGAAACTAGTTAGTGTAAGGAAGGGAGAAGTCTTTGATGTTGTAGTGGATATCCGGGTTGGTTCGCCAACGTACGGGGAATGGATCGGACACAATCTATCCGCAGAGGACCACAATATGTTGTACATCCCTGTGGGCTTTGCGCACGGGTTTCAAGTCATCAGTCCCCTAGCAGAAGTGTTTTACAAGGTCACTGCTGAATACGCACCGGAGATGAACAGTGGTATTGTGTGGGATGACTCTGCGTTGAAAATTCCCTGGCCAATTCCGGATCCCATTCTCTCGTCCCAGGATGAAACGTGGCCAAAACTAATCGACGCTGATCAACAATTTATACATGGGGAAGGGCAAACGTGAGAAGTATTATGGTCACAGGGGGAGCAGGATTCATTGGATCAAACTTCGTCCGCTTTTTGCTCTCTCGTGAATCAAATGTTCAGGTGATAAATTTAGATGCTTTGACATATGCGGGTAGCATCCACAACCTTGAGGGGCTTCCAGAACGGGAACGCCATCATTTTGTGGAAGGGGATATTTGTGATGCGGATTTGGTGAGCGAACTGCTCGCCACATTTGAAGTGGATACTGTGGTCCATTTTGCTGCTGAAAGTCATGTCGATCGTTCCATTCACGGACCTACACCCTTTATTAAGACCAATATTGAAGGCACTTTTTCGCTTCTGGAATGTGCACGAAAATACTGGTTGGGGGGATCCAGATTTGAAGCGGGGGAAATCAGGTTTCACCATGTTTCTACAGATGAGGTTTATGGGTCATTAGGGCCAAACGAGCCAGCCTGGACTGAAGAAAGTCCCTATGACCCCAACTCTCCTTATGCGGCTTCAAAGGCTGCTAGTGATCATTTAGTCCGCTCCTATGGCCATACTTACGGAATGCCGTATACCATAACCAATTGTTCCAATAACTATGGCCCATATCAGCATCCCGAAAAACTCATCCCTTTGATGATCACGAATGCCTTACGGGAAAAGCCTTTGCCCGTGTATGGTGATGGCCAGCAAGTCAGGGATTGGCTCCATGTTAGGGATCACTGCCGGGCAATATGGCAGGTATTAAATCAGGAGCAGAGTGGTACCACTTATCACATAAGCGCTCAGAATCAGTATACAACCATTGAGGTTGTGGAGCGGATATGCACAATTCTTGACGAGACCCATACAAGATCAGCACAAGTCCCTTACAGGGATCTAATTGAGTTTGTTGAAGATCGGCCCGGACATGACCGCAGATATGCAATGGATGCTTCAAAAATCAGAAAAGAGCTTGGTTGGCAGGCTTCCATTCCTTTTGCGGAGGGGTTGCGGAATACGATTGATTGGTATTTGGAGAATGAGGTTTGGGTTCAGTCTATCCGGGAAAGGGGAGATTACCATCAATGGATCGAGGAAAATTATCAGTCGAGGAGTGAAAAAAAGTAACAGAAATGAAGACCGTGATCCTTGGCGCGAATGGGCAGCTTGGTTTTGATCTGCAGCAAATCCTTCAGAAGTGGGATCTCCACCTTTTTTCCCACAGGGATTTGGATATTTGTGACTATAAGAGAGTAGAAAAGGAATTGTCGGACATAGAACCCGAACTGGTGATCAATGCAGCTGCATATACTGCCGTGGACTCATGTGAGACTGAGGTGGAGAAAACTTTCAGTATAAACACATTCGCTGTACGCCACCTGGCTATCATCTGTGGCGAATTAGATTGTAAATTGGTTCATTTCAGCACAGATTATGTCTTTGATGGGAGACAGGAGATGCCCTATTCAGAGGTTGATCTTCCTAAACCACTTAATGTCTATGGCGCTTCGAAATTAACCGGAGAATATTTTGTTCGTCAGTCTTGCCAGGACAACATCATCATCCGCACTTCGGGTTTGTTCGCCGCGGCAAGATCAAAGGATAGGGGAGGTAATTTTGTTGAAACGATGATCCAGAATGCATCCAAGGGCAAAACAATAAAGGTTGTTGGTGATCAGGTGCTTTCTCCTACCTATGGTCAAGATTTAGCAAGGGCTGTAAAAGAACTCGCCCAAAACAATGCACAGGGCTTGTTCCACATTACCAATGAGGGGCATTGCAACTGGTTTGAATTTGCGCAAGAGATTTTTCGGCAGATAAAAATGAATCCCCAGATGGAGAGGATCACCACTGAAGAATATGGAGCGGATGCACCCAGACCGGCTTACTCCGTACTCAGCACACAAAAATTTCTTTCAAATTCGGGGTGGAGTCTACCAAACTGGCAAAGCGGGTTATCTTCTTATCTGGCGGAGAGATGCTCTTGATCGATATTATTCCATGAATAAAGTTGAAAAGCTTGTTTCTGTAATAATTCCACTATACAATCACGCCTCTTATATTCAAGCGTGTTTGGATTCTGTCTTCCGGCAGACATATCCCCATATCGAACTGATTGTCATTGACGATGGGTCTTCTGACCAAGGACCCGAATTCGCCAAAGCGCATCTTTCAAAGTGCCCGTATTCCTATCGTTTCATTCAACAGGAGAATCAGGGGGCCCATGCAGCTATCAATAAAGGGATTGCTTCCTCTGAAGGGGGTTATATCTCCATTTTGAACTCCGATGATCGTTTTCATGAAAAAAGAATTCACACATTATGGGAAGCTGCCCAATCCAAAGAAGCCCGTTTCATCTTCAGCAAGCTAAGGCATATCGGTGCAGAAGGAAAACCGATAGCCAATGAGACCCTCCACCCATTTTATTATCAGAAAACCGTCGCCAGATCCGAAATCTTTCCCACTCGTTGTTTTGAATTTTTGAGACAAAATATGGCAGTAACCAGTAGCAATTTTTTCTTTCAACGGGAACTTTACCAGGAAGTGGGACCTTTCAGAGACTTGAAGGTTTGTCATGATTGGGATTTCCTGTTAAGGTCGTTATTACTTGAAAACCCGATCTTTCTCAATGACATTTTGTTGGATTACCGTGTACATTCTGGAAATACAATCCAGCGCTTTAAAAATCGTGAAAGAGCGGAAAATGATATCGTCCTGGCTTCTTATTTAGAAGGTATGGGTAAGGCTAAAAATGCCCAGGCTCCTGGGCCTAATGCCTGGGGAATTTATTGGAACGTGTTTGTAGATGTGTATATGGATCACGCATCCCGGTATCCGAAAGCCTGGAAACTGCTTCAGGAGAGCAAGATTGATCCTTCCCGGGAGTTGACGGAAGAGGAAATCCAATTAATACACTCCTTGAAAAAACAAGCCGCTTATAGTTTTGAACAAACAAACCGGCTGCTTCACTATTATCAAAAGGAGATGGTTGAAAAAAAGAAAAGATGGGGTTGGAGATTTCGCAAATTGTTCCAATAGGTTTCTTGAAAGACCTATCCGATTATCTCCTGAGATTGATTATCTTTAACAAGGCATATTGTAAACGAGTGATCCAACGAGCAATTTGATCTTTTGGCGTACACCTCCAGGCTGAACGGTGACTTGCTTTTACCGGGTGGTAGATTTTTTTCCAATAGAATGCTGTATTTTCGTGAACGGGCCGATATCGTTGAGTGAGATTACTAATATAGAAATGATTTTTCCTTTTTGGAGGTACAAAGGATCCTTCACCTCCAAAGTCCGAGAGGGAAAATTTAGATTGGTGAAGTAGGGTCGGAAGTAAAACCTCGTTATGTCCCTGCCAGCCGTCCTTGTGAGAGATGTGTATATGGCGTAAAGCTGGACCCGAGATGCGGAAAATGGGATTAAAGCCCCGAATTCTTTTATCGAGGGGGACGGACAATGTGGGATGTGTGAGTTCCCAGTGCGGCCAGTCGGGTTCTTGGTCGTAGGTTCTGAGATGAGAAGTTATCAAGTCTGATTTGTCGGCTTTGAAAGCAGAAAAAAGATGGCGCCAGGTTCCAGTATATCGAACATCATATTCGATGAGCCAATAGCGCTCATAATTTGGATTTGATAAGAAAAAGTGGAGCAGAGGAAAATGGACATTCCCAGGAATGATGGGTACTTTTCGTGGTCTATAATTTAGACTTTCGATATCCCTTTGTGTGCTAAGATGGATCCGCGTTTCTTTAATATCACTGCGTTGAGGGAACTCTTCCATCTGCAAAAGCAACCAGGCATCCCCTAAGTTTTTGCTGGAGAGACTGATTTTTTCAAACTCAAAAAGAATTTCCTCAGAGAGGAAGTGGGAGAGGAATAAATAAGCGTTTGACCTGGATACCATAAGAAAAATCCACTTATTTAAAAAGTTGGATGAACAGCTTGAGGCCAGAATCAATGGTTACATCTAAAGAGAGATTTGTTCAAACTTTTGCATCCATATTGAGCAGCTTCTCACCGTTATTTTCCTGCTTACAATCTATAGGATATCACAGAGAGAGGGAGCAATGTATCAATGATCTCTTACAGGATGTAAGAAGCGTTGATAAAGATGAGCTGATCCGTGTGCAGGAAAACATCGAGCGTTTTTGCCAGGAACGGGGGTTTGGAAAAGACAAAACAAAAAATTGGCTGAACCATGTTCACCGCCTTATCCTTTCCAGGAATTGGTTGGAGGAGTGTGTTACTGATATCGATGGTCAGATGAACGCACTGGACCTTGGGGAGGAAGGTGTGGCCAGTGATTTTTGGCGATCCGAATTTCCCAGTATCCACTGGGAAAACACCGATTGGGATTTGCGTTACCCATGGAATTTACCCGGGGATGTATATGATCTGGTCATTGCAACAGAGCTAATTGAACATATTTCTGATCCTCCTAATGAGCTTTATAATGAAGGGTTCTATAGGGTTGGCGTGAAAAAAGTGCTCAAAGAAAGTTATCGAGTACTAAAACCCGGCGGGACCATATTTCTCACCACTCCTAATGCTGCCTCATTAATCCATCTGAATGCAGTTTTACATGAGGAACCACCCTGGCATTATTATTTTCACGTTCGCGAATATACGATGGATGAAATCCAAAAAGAACAAAAAAAGGGGCTGGATTCATTATCGAATATGTTAAGGATGTTCAGTGTCTCAGCAGAATTCCTGGTATTGACCTTCATTCGTTATTTCAATTGTTGCTGCAATATGAATTCTCAACTCAAGGCAGAGGGGATGAGTTGTTTGTAGTCGGACGAAAACCCATAGGGAATTAGTCTTTTGTAATCCTTATCTGATAAAATTGGGTGGATGGCAAATAAATGATAGGGAAGATTTGATTTCAAGGAGGATATAATTGTAGGCGAAGAGTCTTCCGGTATAATGCCACTCCCTATGAGCCCGGAATCTTCTCTTAAGCACTTAATGCCTGATTTAGATATGTTCTCAACCCAGAAAATGAAATCGAAACTTTTATCTTTCTTTTTTGGATCCCAATTCCGAACTCGAGAGGCAGAATTGGCGAAGATGTTGGCGTTAGATACAGCACCTGCAAATAAAATCCTGGTGGGTACACACCACAAGACAGGTACTGCGTGGATGATGAAGGTCTTTTGGAATATTTCTCACTTCCATTCTTTGAAGTATTATCAGGGAAAACAGGAGCAATTACCCCCGGATTATGATATTTTTTTCCAAGATCATAGTTATTTTGATTTTGATCTATTGGAAAGTCCTTTCAGGGGTCTCCACCTTATCCGGGATCCGCGGGATGTGATCATTTCAGGATGTTTTTACCATCAAAAAGCGGATGAAGATTGGCTTCAGTATCCTCGGGAAGATCTTGAGGGTGCCACATATCAGGAAAAGATCAATGAACCTTCGAATTTGGATGAGAAAATACTGTTCGAAATGGAACATGCGGGTAAAAGGACGATCGAGGAGATGTTGGCTTGGAATTATCAAGATCCGCTGATCATGGAAGTAAAGTATGAGGACCTGATCGTTGACAATGATCTCTCTCTTTTCCACGAAATTTTCACATTTCTGGGTTTTCCAGGCCCGGGAATCCCGAGTTTGTTGGCGATTGCTTACGAGAACAGCCTGTTTTCGGGGAACTTTGATCGCTCGTTCCATATTCGGTCGGGAAAAATCGAACAATGGAGAGAGTATTTTACTACCCTTCATAAAGAAAAATTCCTGGCATTGTTTGATGACGCTTTAATTCAGTTAGGGTATGAATCTGACCATAAGTGGGCTGTGAATGAGGCCTGAGTTATCAGATGTGGCTCTAGTGACCGCTTGATATGCCCTGGTGGCTGGTGGAAGCGTGATCAGTTCAAAGTTTGTGTTGGGGCTAATAATATTGCAAAGAAGAAGGTGAAATATCGTTAATATGGACAATAATACTATCTTGTCTGTAAGCTTCATTGCTACTTAATTGTTTATAATCAATGACTACAAAGAGAAAGGACTATCATAAAGGAGATAACATGTTCCGTAAAATACTCATAGGAATTTCGCTCCTGGGATTGGTACTGATTCCATCAGGTATGGATGTCTCCACTGCCCAAAGTGCGAGTTCCCAACAAGTCATGTTAGGGTTTTACCCTTCCCTTGAACTATACCGGACGATAGGGGAGTTAAATGATCTGGACACCTATTTGGGTGGCAATAAAATTTCGATCGCTGCCACCTTTTTGGGTCTTGAATCACCGGATAACTTCGGGGATTGGATTGTCAGTGAAGAGTTAAATGCATCATGGGACAATGGATATGTTCCATTTGTTAATCTAGGGTCCGGTAGATCCGCTCAAGAGATCGCGAATGGTGATATTGACAGCTCCATTCGTAATTGGGCCACGCTCTTTAAGGCCTGGACGGACGGCGGCAGCAAGCGAGCGTTTATCGCTCCGCTGCAGGAAGCTAACGGATGTGCTTATGATGTCCCCTATAGTTGTTATCCAGAAGAATATAAAAAAGCTTTCCTCAGGATCCAACAAATTTTCAAGGATGAGGGCGTTCCTGAAGACACTGTAAGCTGGGTCTATGCGCCCAATGGATGGAGTGCGCCTGGTGATCCTACTTTTGAAGATTATTATCCTGGACATTCTGCTGTAGATGTGGTCGGTTTTAGCTCATTCAATTTTGGAGATTGCCATGACACAGGTCCAGAATATTTTGAGGATATTTATAAACCCTATCTGGACCGAATGTCAGCAATGGCTCCGGGGAAACCTATTTTCATTGCAGAGATCGGCTCCGTAACGGAGGATGGGTCCTTCGATAGAGGAGCATGGTTTCAAGACACGCTAACCAAAATTGCTAACTATGATGGTGTCCGAGCTGTCCTTTATTATGATAAGACGGAGGCTGTTTCGGATAAACCAGCCGGAAATCTACTTTGTCCCGACCTTGATTATCGATTGGATGCCAATAATGGTGAGGGAAAGGATGATTTTAAAAATGCAGTTACCCAGTCGCCATATACCTACTGGGGCCCAAACAGCACGAACATGACGGATATCGCTTTCCAGCGACCGCAGGGTACCTTTGAGGATGTATGGCCTGCCTCCGAGTTTTCTGGCAGAACAAGTATTTACTACCAGGATGAGGTCGAGACCATCTTCGCTGCTGGGCTGACATCGGGTTGCAGCAGCAAGACCTACTTTGGGAGTGATCCTAACGTACCGGATTTCACCTTTAAATACTTCTGTCCCAACAGTGGCGTGACGCGAAGGGAGATGGCTGTTTTCTTGGAGAATGGCATGCATTATCCCTCGAGTTACAGTCCTGGAGATCAGTCACCTTACTCTTTTTCGGATACCGCGGACCTGGCATGGGGTGCGGATTGGATCGAAGCTTTGTACAAAGACGGCATCACCGCGGGCTGCAACACAGATCCATTGCGATATTGTCCTAACGCGGCAGTGACCCGGGAACAGATGGCGGTGTTTTTGCTGAGAAGCATCAACATTACACCCACTCATGAAATGTCTGATCCCTTTAATGATATCGATCAAGCTGAACCGTGGGCGGTGGATTTCATTGAAGAATTGTACTCTCAAGGGATCACGGCAGGATGCGGCAGTGGAAACTATTGTCCGAAGTCTGTGGTCACGCGCGGAAACATGGCGATCTTCCTCACCCGCACCTTTAATTTACCCTAAGTTAGGTGTGGCATCGATGGAGCCGAAAATGATGTAAAACGATCCGTTAACAAAAATCAGTAACCCGAAGATTGTGTCTAGGGATTTTGGACCTTTTCTCGAAAGGGTGGATTTCCGCGTTACGAGACGATCTTCGGGTTTTCTTTCGTTAAAGATTGTGAAGATATTTCTTTTGATGTATGATTCTATTGGGTGGTGTACATCTAATTGACCCTGATTGAAACGGCTTGGATCCCAATCTTGATTTTGGTGTGGGAGAAAAGGGTGGTTGGTGATTAAATGGTTGTGAAAGATCACTAAGAAATATTATGACGAAAAAAGGGAAAAATATCGTTCGGATTGGAGGCGTGGCATTATCTTCTTATTTGTTTTTGCAGGCACTGGGATATTCTCCTACGCATTACCAAACCTTCATTAATTTCATTGCCTTCCTTGTGATATATTTCATGGGCAGGATGATATATCAGGCGCCAGTAGAGGATCAATGGAAAATTGGGGTCGCTCTTATCATCATAGGTGCCATGTTGAGATTTGGTTGGGCTCGCTTTATCCCAACCATACCGAAGAATGATTTTGACTATTATCATCAATGGGCCATGGATTTTTCAGCGTCGGGAATTCCCTTGGCGCTGCCCAAAAACTATCTGTACCCACTCCTGTTGTCCCTCGGGTACCGGATATTTCCCAATCTGATCACTGCAAAATTTCTCCAGGCATTGGCCAGCTCAATGTCAATAGGATTAATTTGGTTGATTGCGAAAAGAATTAATCCGAAGGTTGCCTCCCTATCAGCTTTATTATTTACGTTCTTTCCCAGTGAAATTAACATGGTAAGCGTGGTGGGCACCGAAGTGGTGAGCACCACGCTCTTGCTTGCGATCAGCTATTTTCTGGTTATTGGCATACAAGAAAAAAGGCTCAAATGGTTGATGGCGTCAGGTGTTTTATCCGGTATGGGTATTCACTTTCGATCTGCAATAATATTTTACTTGCCAGTAATGATCATATTCCTGTGGTTTACCTGGAAACAAATTGAAAGGAGGAATATCGCGGCGGCGTCTTTCTTGATGGGAATAATGACCCTGCAATTGGCCTTAACCGTGGGTCACTCATTGCTGGTTGGGCAATTTACAATCGCCAGTTTAAAGACACAAGATTCTTATCCATTTTTGTCGGGTACCAATGTTGAATATTCCGGGATGTGGAATCAAGAGGACTCAGATTTATATAGTTCCTGGCCGGATGCAGAGCGCGATCGGCTTGCTCGCAGAAAAGCGCTCCAGCGGATCATTGCTAATCCCTTGGGTTTTATGCGCATGGTGATCGTGAAAATATCGATTTTGTTCCGTGATAACACATATGGAAACCTGGTGAGCCTTCAACCGTTAGATTGGGATCGTTGGACCAATTTTAAATATGTGACTGAGAACAATATTACAAAACTTAATGGCGCGCTATCTCAAGCACTCTATATCGTGATCTGGGGATTCACATGGATATCTTTCTTTCAGAAGGAAATAAAAATCGCCTCCATCAGTGCTTTGTTAATTATCCTTGTCACCGCAGCACCGCATATCATCCTAGAGGTGCAGCCTCGTTATCATCATTTGATGATGCCCTTTATTATTTTCGCTGCGGCCTCTGGGTTTGAATTCGTCATCCAGAAGTGGAATATCCGAGGATGGCTCTTTGCGAATTAGTGGGCTGTCTAATCTGCTTTTTTATCATCAAGCCGTGTGCCAGAAGGAGCCGCAAAATTGAGGCGAGTTGTATTTTGCCGGTCGAATCCAGTCAATCCAGATCCCCGGGTGGAAAAGGAGGCCAAGGCGCTGAATGAAGCGGGTTATTCAGTGAAGGTTGTCGCCTGGGACCGGACAGCCAATCTGCCAAAAGAAGAAACGGGGGAGGGGTACGTGATTGACCGTTTGTCAATTCCGTCAGATTATGCTCGGGGTTTAGGGAATTTGCCAGGGTTAATCCGATGGTTAGTTGGATTAATGTGGTGGCTTGTGGCACACATAAATGAGTATGACATTATTCATGCTTGTGATTTCGACACTGTCCTGCCGGCCCTTGTTTGTAAGGGTTTGTTTGGCAAGACCGTTGTCTACGATATTTTTGATTTTTATGCCGACCATTTGCGAAATACGCCTGGTTGGCTGTTGGCGGTAATCCGCCGAATAGATTTGTGGGCGATCGGATGGGCAGACGCTGTAATCATTGTCGATGAAGCCAGGAGATCACAAATTAAGGAAGCGCATCCCAGGAATCTTACAGTTGTATGCAACGCGCCGGAGGATATCCATTTCAGCCACAAGGATATGAACCATCGCGATCGATTTAATATTGTCTATGTAGGGTTATTGCAGGTGGAGCGTGGGCTTTATGAGGTGCTGCGTGTGATCAGAAAACATCCTTTGTGGTGTGTCGACTTGGCGGGATTCGGTGGTGATGAAGAGACCATTCGAGATGTGGCGCATTCACTGGAGAATGTCTATTTTCATGGTCGAATACCCTATCGCCAGACCTTGCAACTAACGGCTCGCAGTGATGTTTCTCTCGCGACCTATGACCCGAGCATTGAGAACCATCAATTCGCCAGCCCCAACAAATTGTTTGAGGCCATGATGCTGTCAAAACCTATCATCGTTGCCAGGGGGACGAATATGGATCGGATCGTCGAGAAATGGAACTGTGGATTAGTTGTCGAATACGGAAAGGAAGAGGATCTCGAGCGCTCATTATTACAATTAGACCAAGATCAAAAATTGAGAAATCGGTTGGGAAAGAATGGCCGGCGAGCATATGAAGAAAAATATGCCTGGTGGAAGATGAAAGAGCGCCTACAAAAACTGTACCGTACAGTACATCCGGTGGAATAGAATTAAGTTCAGCGTCCATATTTCTGGTAATTTTGATATATGAGCTCAATTAAATTCTAGAGTTAGATTTACTGCATGAAACGATAGTCCAATGAGTCATTGTGTGTTGATGGTTGCCAATTGGGATTGGGTGTTGTATAACTTTCGCCTCCCCTTAGTTCGGGCATTGGAGAGGGAAGGATTAGACGTCATCCTTGTCTCTCCTCCTGGCCAATATGTTCAAGACATTGAAGACAGGGGTTTTAAGTGGTATCCATGGCCTATGAGACGAAGCAATGTATTTCCTGGGGGGGAAATATATTCCCTTTGGAAATTATTTAATATATACCAAAAATTGCAGCCGATAGCCGTTCACCACATCACAATTAAGCCCATATTTTATGGTTCCATCGCAGCCAAATTAAGCGGAGTGTCTCCTGTAATCAACAATTTTACTGGATTAGGGTACTTATTTAGTGATGAAGACAGGGCGAGACGACTCCGGACATTCCTGTTGCCTGTGATGCGCTGGGCGCTGAATCATCCGCAGTTCCATTCTGTTTTGTTAAATGAAAGTGATTACGGTCGATTAAATTCATTGGGTATCATTTCAAATCAGCGTTCAACGATCATTTCAAGTGATGGCGTCGATGTTGATCAGTTTAAACCACCTCCAGAAAAAAAGCCCAGTGAGACCCCTGTCGTCATCATGGCTGGAAGATTATTAAGGGACAAAGGCATAATCGAGTTTTTAGAAGCGGCTAACCTTCTTCTCACACAAGGGGTTCGGGCAGAATTTTGGATCGCTGGCGAACCAGACCCGGGAAATCCAACTTCGATATCTGAAGATGTGCTCGAAAAATATTCAGTTCATGAGGGTATTAAATTCCTTGGTCATCGGGATGATATGGCCGATTTGCTTCGGAAGGCAAATATCGCTGTTTTACCAAGTTATTATGAAGGGGTTCCCATGTTCCTATTGGAAGCGGCTGCCACCGGGTTACCCCTCATTGGATCAAACATCGAAGGGTGCCGTTTAGTGATTGAAGATGGGGAAAATGGTTTCTTGGTTCCGAAAAAAGATATTGAACGATTGGCGGATAAGATAAAGATAATGCTAAACAATCCCGAATTGCGGGTAAAAATGGGGGCAGCAAGTCGATCCATGGTCGAAAAGAAATTTGACAAAGAAAAAATCGTGGATGAGTTTCTGCAACTTTACAAAAGGATCGGGGTCATATCCAGCTTGGAAAATGAAGCATAAATTTTATGGTTTAGAATAATATCAAAGGGCATTTGAAGTTTTGATGCAAAGTAGAGTGAACGATTTATATCTCAATCATGTATTTGACCACAATTATTCTGTCATTTAGCACTTCCATAGTGTTTGTGCTTTTGATACGCAGGCTTGGAAAGAGGTTGGGTCTGAATGCTCAACCACGACCGGACCGCTGGCACACAGAACCTACACCATATTTTGGTGGCGTGGGCATATTTTTGGGGTTTTTAATTGCTGTCCTATTCACAGTCGAATTCGAATTATTACCTTGGGGAATCATCCTTGCGGCTGGGTTTTCATTTGCTATTGGGTTAATCGATGATATCTGGCATATATCTCCTCAAACGAAGTTGGTTGGATTGTTCATCTCTGCCTTTGTGGTCATTATTTATGGAAATGTAACAGCATTTTTCCCGTGGCGTTTTGCGAATATTCTCATATCTTTTCTGTGGTTAGTGAGTATCGCAAATGCGTTAAACCTGTTGGACAATATGGATGGGTTGGCAGGCGGAACCGCAGTTATCACAGCAGGGTTTTTGGCTTATTTTTTCTGGAAATACGGGAATGTCCCATTATTGGAAATGACCTTGGCGATTGTGGGCTCGGTAATTGGCTTTTGGATTTTTAACTTTCCTCCGGCGAGTATCTTCATGGGGGATAGCGGTAGCCTTTTCCTTGGGATGACATTAGCCGCGCTTGCTATTGCCAGGGAGCCCCAGGCTTCAAATGTATTTGCGGTGATGGGCATCCCGGTGTTTATTTTTCTATTGCCAATCATCGATACGGTGATGGTTTCATTGACCCGAATTCTCCGGGGACATTCACCCATACAAGGGGGTCGGGATCATACTTCTCATAGGTTGGTTTCCCTTGGTCTCAGTGAGCGACAGACGCTATTGGTATTGATGGGGATATCTATTATCTCGGGAATCGCCGCGGTAATCCTGGAAGCCTGGTCATATTCGATTAGCCTTGCCCTGCTGCCCGCTGTGGTTTTATCCCTGGCTTTATTTTCCGCGTATTTAGGGCGGATGAAGATCGTCGAGATTCCGGATTCTAGACGAAAACAGTGGAATGTATTAACCAATTGGGTTGTAGATTTGACATATCGAAGGCGAGTTCTAGAGGTTGTGCTTGACTTTTTCCTGATTTCATTTGCTTATTATCTGTCGTTTATTCTTCGCTCTGGCTTACCCTTAAATTCGGAACAAACCTCATGGTTCCTGCAAACGCTGCCGATTGTGGTTGGTTGTTCTTATATCACGTTCTTTCTATTTGGTGTATATCGGGGCGTGTGGGAATTCTTAAGTATGGACGATGTTCTTCGATACTTCGGCGCAACCCTCAGTGGGACAGTGCTTACGATCGTTGTTGTCTGGTTTGTGTTTAGTTTTGAGTATCAATTGCTAAGCATGTTCTTTATATATGAAACGCTGGTTCTCGTGGCAATTTTAGGCACACGTTTCTCTTTCCGGTTTCTGGATGAGTATATTATGCCCAGGGATCGGAATAAGGGTGTCCCAATATTAATTTATGGAGCGGGCGATGCTGGAGAATTAGCTTTACGGGAGTGTAACCAAAATCCCTCATTGGGATACCGACCTGTCGGTTTTATCGATGATGACCCACTAAAGCAAGGACGAAGCATCCATGGAGTTAAAGTCAAGGGGGGGATAGAACAGTTAGAGGAACTCATTCAAGCAGATGATATAGAAGGGGTGATTATCGCCTCATCAGAAATATTGGAAAGCGAAGCAGTGGTGACAACTCAACACATATGTGAGAAATATGGCATTTGGGTTCGGCGATTAGAGTTCGGGTTCGTCGATCTGGAACAATGAAAAAGAAGGGTTGACACAGGGTATTCATTGATATTGTTGAACCCGATCACTCGCAAGATTAATAAGATGGTATAGCGTCCATCTCCCATCTATTCCACAGGATTTAGCGGGGTAAAAAATTGCTGTGAGAATATTGGAAGCAGCCATGTCTCCTGCTCTAACCCTATGAGCATACCTTAGTGTCTGCTGAGACGCATCATGACCCCCTGCTTGGCCTGTCGTAGCTTTCGGATAATTGCGCCCTTTTAGTCACGATCATACTTATATGAGAGCGGATCATAGCTGCTCTTGACACGAGGTGATCGCCCTCAACGATAGAGTTATTGCGCAAATGAATTGAAACAACAATCAATCAAAAGGACGGAGGACACATTTTAAGAAGGGAATTATGCCAGATGCGATTCCTCACTGACTAGTTGTGGTGATCGAATTGAATCATTGAGAAATTGGCGTTGTTCTATTTGTCATTCAATTCGTTCGTAACTTTCAAAATCTCGTTTACATCACGAATTTTGATTGTGTTAGAGGGAATCCGGGTTTTCGATTTTTCTTGCGATATTGAATTTGCCCTTTCCTGCGGGGGTAACTTTCCAGGGTTTAGTGAATATTTTACAGTTATGTGTGGTATGAATGTTGCACTGATATACAGGAGGATAGAAATATCGGTGTGTCGGTGGTGGTAAAAATTCTGTGTTAACAGGAAGGATATGAAAGAATCACTTACCATATTAATTTCAGTGCTCGTATACTTATTTGTTGGAATATTTGTTCCCCTGCTCGCGATAGGTGGGGTTTTTAGTTTGCCCCAAGGCGTGTTTTGGAGAGAGGGAAACCCCATTAATTCCAATGATTTCCAGATGGAGGACTGGCAAACTTATCGGAACGACGACTTTGGTTTCGAAATTTATTTTCCCAAAGATGTTAAGCGAGAGTTAAATTTTCATGGAAAAAACCTGAACACGGGGGTAGGTGTCAATCCAAAATCGCCAGTATGGAAATTTTCCTTTAGGGACAAAAGCTATTTTCAAGGAACTAATCTAATTGATGCAGGCATAATCATCCATGTGCTTCAAGGGGAAGAGGCAGTATCCAATTGTGGTGATCCACGCCCCGGGAGCATCTACGATAAGAAAGATTCTGAACAGGACACACTTCCGACAATCAATATCAATGGTCGTGTCTATTGGAAAGATGAGGTGTCAGAAGGTGCAATGGGGGAGTTCTACACAAAGGATAGTTATCAAACGATTTCTAATGATGCATGTTACATCGTTACCTTATTCACGCACACTGTAAATATTGAAAATTATGTTGGTAAAAAAATTACATCATACCCAGAAAAAAACGTAGATGTTAAAATGGAACAGATCTTATCGACATTTGCGATCTTACCTTCTTCGCCACCTTTCCCTGCTTTTGAGCCGCCATCGAAAGAAGTTTCATCAAAAAACATCGTTGAGAAAGCCACAACGGAAGATTATCTTGACGGAACTGATGTATCCCATTGGCAAGGAGAAATAGACTGGAGTAGAGTTTCAAGAGCAGGTTATCGATTTGCGTTTGTTAAAGCAACCGAAGGTCGTGGTTTTACTGATTGGTATTTCTTTGAGAATATGGCAAATGGTTCGAATGAAGGGATGATGCTTGGCGCTTACCATTTTGCCAGGCCCGACCTGGATAATACCGGCAAGGAGGAAGCGGAGTATTTTCTGAGTGTTGTAGGGGATACGATTGAAGGGGGTTATTTGCGTCCGGTTTTGGATTTAGAAGCAAGTGGGGGGTTAGGAAAGGATGGGCTTTCTCAGTGGGTTGTGGAGTGGATGGAAACTGTGAAAAGCAATACCGGTGTAGAACCTTTGATTTATACAAATTATTATTTTATCCGCGAGAAGCTCAATCAATCCGTAACAGATTATGATCTTTGGATTGCCTATTGGAATTGTGACCCTCATCCAACTGCAGATATTCCTCCGACTGGCATGTTTGCTGATTGGGATTTTTGGCAATATCAAGCCCCAACAGCATGCGGTGATTATTCCATTCCTGGTATTTCAGGGAATGTGGATTTAAATATTTTCAATGGCGGGGAGAACGAATTGTCTGCCTTTGAAATCGATGCTCCTTTGTGGGTATCTCTTGTCAGTGATGCATATAAAGCGCCGGTTCCTTATTTTGCTGATCTTCTTGCAGATGTAAATGGCTCTGAAACCGGCCCCATTAATTACGATTTATGGTGGAATTGCAACAAGCCGGGGGTAGAACAGGATCTCCTGGAATCTGTGTGTGGTGTGCTTCCATCGCCAGGGGATGGGGAGTGCCTTGAAAATGAATATGGGATGAAATGTGTATCTATTTTGGATGAAAATTTGTTGGCAGAGCATACATACCAAACCCTCGGAGATCATTTCCCAAAAGTAGTCGTTTCTAGAGGAGATGAAACGCCCGTAGAGGATCGTTATCACATAGAAACATTTAACCCTATTCTCTCTGTTGAACCGAAGGTTGCTCCTCCTGGGTACGCTGTTATTGACCAAACCTATGAATTAGGAGTGGATGTAAAACTACGTACTTCAATTTTTGGCCCCGTTCAATTGGAGTTGATTGATAGTGAAAGTGGTGAGGTGGTTGATCACCAATGCCTCATGGTGGGAGGAGATGTTCGGATAACAAAATCATTTACCCTGGCGTGGGAGGAGTCTGATTCCGCCCAAAAGTCTTACGTTATTTGGGCCCGTTACCGTGATGGGGGAGATTGTCCGATTAACGATGTACATGCTCATGATCGTGTGCTTAATTATTCAGTATATTGGGGCATTCCCTCCTTGAGTGTTGAGCGCCCACCCGGCGTGAATATTTCGGAAAATGGCGAGGATGAACTTGGAGAACAGGAAACCAGCATTAAACAAAACGATGTCTATCAGGTTTCCAATGAACGTGGAACAACAAAGCTGGTCATTGAGAAGATTTCTCCAATGGCCAAGAAAAATATTGATCAAGTCGCAGTTACAACTACCATGCCTATAGAGATACTCCCCGGAGAAAAAGCAACATATCGTTTGGAATATGTTGTAAGCACTTGGGGTGAATTTCAGTTTGATGTAGAAATTTCCTATAATGATCCAGACCGTAGCCCCTTCATCTACTCCGCAATTGGAGATGGAGTAAGCCCTTTTGTGGATGTTGGGGAATCCCATTGGGCATATTCCTCGATTGAGGATATATTTCAAGCGGGGATTACATCGGGATGCTCTACTTCACCGTTAAAATACTGCCCTAATCGTGGAGCCACAAGGGCGGAGCTTGCTGTGTTCATCGAACGGGCTCTACACGGGCCTTTATTTACACCTGAGGATGTTCCTGCAAGATTTCAGGATACCGTGGGACATTGGGCTCAAGATTGGATTAGCGCTCTGTACAATGATGGGATCACTGCAGGTTGCGGTCAGGGGAATTTCTGTCCAGATCAGGTAACCACACGGGCTCAAATGGCAGTCTTCCTGTTAAGATCGAAGCATGGTAGTGAATATCAGCCGCCAGAAGCGAGCGGATTGGTATTTCATGATGTCCCCAGAGATTATTGGGCAGCAGATTGGATTGAGCAATTGGCTGAGGAAGGCATCACGGCGGGTTGTGGAAATGATTACTATTGCCCTCATGCAGTGGTTAACCGGGCTCAGTTGGCAGTATTTCTTGTGCGGGCACTGGAGCTTGGTACACCTTAAGGAATTGTAAGAAAGGCGTGCATGATCTTTGATTTATAAATGAGGAAGAGGGGGTTATTCATGAAATATTTTGTGTCTGAGAGAATGAAATTTTTGTGATCCAATTTCCTGTATGGAATGCTTGGACTTGACCTATTAGGGAAGCCGGGGATGAATGGTTGTGATCTAGGTCATGACTGTCATCCCCCATGTGAAGGCGCACATGCCTGGTATTCCTATCTTTTTTTTCTGGGTTTAAATTGCTCGTAATCGAAGTGAAGTTATGAGAGCTTCCGGTCGTTTGTTTACGGGAGGTAGTCACTATTGAGGTATCCTAGGTGAGGGCTTGGGACAAATCCGTATGCCATAAATATTCTGTTGGAAATGCTGCTGGTTGTTTAGCTTGATTGTAGATAGGGGGTGAATATCGAAAAAACGAGAGGCAAATGACCGCCCAGTTAAGCTAGAAATCTGTTATTCAGTGATTGCAACGAAATCTTTCCAATTTTCTGAGTGCCAATGGTATATGCGGAGGTATATTCCAATGACTTATGATCTCATTAATCGGTGGCTTCCGGTGGTTATTCTGGTACGAACCTTGCTACATATCTCTTGACGAAAGGCCTGATTCAGGCTGGAGGGCGGGGGTTCCGCCCTGCAAATGACCATTTGACAAGGGAAATCGGCTATGTTCAAACTCGAAAAAATTCTGGTAGCAATTGTCGCTGTATCAGCCATCC
>CAZUER010000011.1:0-56389 GCA_964619345.1 uncultured Desulfohalobiaceae bacterium | reverse complement strand
CCGGAGGGCGCTGCTGGCGGCGGTGGCGCAGCTGAACCAGAACCGGACTTCGGATTCGGGGGTAGTGCAGGCGGCGATGACGAGTTTGGCTTCTAAGAAACTTGTCTCCAGTCCAGCGCATAAAAAAGCCGCGGATGCTGCATTCGCGGCTTTTTTTATGGCACCATAAGGGAAAGGCTTTTCAGGCCAAGACGTGAGAGGTCCCTTGCTCTTTCAATTTGGCTGCGCTTTGTCCAGCCAACCAACCGGTGGAAAAGGCGGCCTGCAGGTTGTACCCTCCGGTCGTACCGGCCAAATCCAGGACCTCCCCTGCCAAGTACACTCCCTGAACCAATTTGGACTGCATGCTGCGGGGATCGACTTCCCTGGTGGATACCCCGCCGGCGGTGACAATGGCCTCGGCAAAGGAACGGTGTCCACTCACCGAGAAGCGCACGTCTTTGAGCCAAGCTCGCAAAATCCGGCGCTCCCTGCTCGTGAGTTGACTGGCCGATTTGTCCCCCGGCAAACTGGTCTGATCCAGGCAGATCGGAATGAGACCGGCTGGAAGCAGTCCCTTGAGCACGTTTTTCAATTGCTGCCGGCCGCGGTCTCGAAAATCCCGGACCAAGCGAGCGTCCAACTTCTGCTCGTCCAGAGCCGGCTTGAGATCAATGTGCACGTTCACTTCCCGTCCCCTCTCCCAGGCCGGAACCACTTCACGGCTCAAGCTTAAAATGGCCGGCCCGGAAAGGCCGAAATGGGTGAAAAGCAGCTCTCCGAACTCAGTACCCAGTGTTTTGCCCTTGCATTCGGCCCAGACCTGAACATTCCGCAGGCTCAGGCCCTGCACTTGTCGGACGGTTTCCCTCTCCACCACTTCCACAGGCACCAAAGCCGGATAAATAGGCTGCACGGTATGCCCTATGTGCCGGGCCAGCTCATAGCCCTCCCCGGTGGATCCGGTGCCTGGATAGGAGGCCCCGCCGGTGGCCAGAATCACCGAGTTCGTTTCCACCAATGATGCTTGCCCTCCCCTGCCTTGAATGCGCACCCCCACCGTCTGATTTTGGCTGGTCTCAATATCCGTCACCCTGGTCCTGGTCCGTATTTTCACTCCCTGGGATTGGGCCCAGTCGACCAGGGCACGGGCCACCAGAGGAGCATCTTCACTGGTGGGGAAAACTCGCCCTCCGCGTTCCACATGGGTGGCAACTCCCAGACGATCCAGAAATTCTCGCAGCTGGGGACTAAAGAAACGGGAAAAAGCGGGATGTAAAAAACGACCTTGAGGACCAAAGGCTTGGATGAAATCCTGTATTGGGGCGGTGTTGGTCACATTGCAGCGGCCCTTCCCGGTCAGTCCCAGCTTCAGGGCCGGCTTGGGCATCTTCTCCAAGAGCACAACCCTGGCTCCAAGAGCAGCAGCCTGCCCGGCTGCCATCAACCCGGCCGGACCGGCGCCTATAACGATGATGGGAGTCGACATGGATGAGTGTTCGGTGTTCAGCGTTCAGCCTCACTGCACACCGTGAGCTCTATATTTTTGCATGTTATGATCTCACGGTGTCAAATGTGAGGAATGAGATATCAGCGCGGCCATAAGCTGCGCTGAAATCTCATTCCTCCTGCATCCGAAAATCCACCCGAATTTTGAACATCTTTTCGGCTGGGAGATTGAGGACCTTCACTCCGGTCTTTTCTGTGATCGCAGCCAGGCTGTCATCAATATCCCCCCAGCTGGGTCCGATGAACGTAAACCAGACGTTGTACGTATGGCGGCGCAGATAGTTGTGGGTCACTCCAGGATAACTGTTCACGAAGGATACAAACTCCTCCAGTTTGTCTTCAGGCACGGCTGCTGCACACAATGTGCTTTTCCACCCCAAACGGCGGGACTGAAAGTTGGCTCCAATACGGCGGATTATTCCCCTGTGCTGCATAGCCCGCACCCGGGCCAGAGTCTCGCCTTGAGTCAGTCCAACCTGATCTCCAATGGCCGCATAGGGCCTGGAAACCAACGGAAAGTCAGTCTGGATGATATCCAGGATATGCTTGTCGGTTGTATCCATACGCCTCCTGCTTAGACCCAGGTGTGCAGCAAGAAATGAACTCAACTGGTGATCACTCTGTACCTCACAGACAAAATAGAACCCCTACTCTTTTATCCTTCTGTCTTCTGTCTGCTGTCCTCTGTCTTCTGGACTCTTCCGGGGCTCATACGAGCACAGAGGCTCCTCGGCCAGGTAGTGGCCATTCATGGTCTGAGCCCTGGCTCGGCAACCTCCACAGACCCGATGATATTCGCAAATTCCACACTTGCCTTCATAAGCTGAGGGGCTGCGTAAGGATTGAAACTGTGGAGAACCGGCCCAGATCTCAGGAAAGGGTTGCTCCCGCACCTGCCCGCAGTCCAAGTCCAGATACCCGCAGGGTTGGACTTGCCCGGAGTGGGAGATAAAGCAAAAGCCGATACCTCCCAGACACCCCCGGCTGACTGCATCCAGACCGAAGTTTTCCTGGGTTACGGCTATGCCCTCTTCCTTGGCCCGTTGACGCAGTATTCGATGGTAATGGGGGGCGCAAGTAGCCTTGAGGTGCATATCTGTTTGACGCCGAAAATCGTAGAACCAGTTCAGGATGCGCTCATACTCCTGAGCTGAAATGATCTCATCCTGCAAGTCAGCCGCCCGGCCCGTGGGGACGAGGAGAAAGATATGCCAGGCTACGGCCCCCAAGCTTTGGGCCAAGGTAAAGATGTCCTCGAACAGGCCCAGATTATTTTTGGTCACTGTGGTGTTGATCTGAAAAGGTACACCCGCTTGTTTGAGATATTCAATACCCTGCATTGAGGCCTCAAATGCTCCCGGCACCCCCCGAAAAGCGTTGTGACTGGCTGCATCCGGGCCGTCAATGGAAATGGACACCCTCTCAATGCCTGATTCACGCATGGCCTGGGCATTTTGGGCATCGATCAAAGTCCCATTGGGGGCCATAACGCAACGCAGGCCTTTTTCCCGGGCATAAACGGCCAGCTCAAAGATGTCCGCTCTGAGCAAGGGCTCTCCTCCGGTGAAAATGATGATCGGACTCCCAGCTTGAGGAAAAGTGTCGATCAGGGCCTTGGACTCCCGGGTATCCAGCTCACCTGGAAATGGATCCTTTTGAGCCTCAGCCCGGCAGTGCTTACAGGCCAAATTGCAGGCCCGGGTGACTTCCCAGGCGATGAGCCGCAGATTGGGGGGATGGTTTGAGGAATGCATTGGATCTCAATGAGGTTTCAGCGCAGCCTCAGGCTGCCCTGAAACCTTTTTGTTGATTTAGTTGAATAAAACGCCAGCTTGAGCCTGGAATGAAACTTGATAAGACGCCCCTCTTCGTCATTGCCCGGGCAATCTAGGGGAAAGTCTTTATATCTACTCTGGATTCCCACCTGCGCGGGAATGACGGACTAAGCGGTTTCATACGAGAATATGCAGAACAAGGGCTGGAGCCCCAAGAGAAAACGTTACGAGAGGGGATCCTCGTAACGAAGAAAAAAATCCCAGCCCAGTTGAACTCCCCAAAGGTTTATCCGGTGAAAGCTTTTAACATTTCACTCGGAGGACCCTGGTTTCATGGGGTAAACATCCCAGCCCAGTTGAACACCCCAAAGGGGACCCCGGTTCAACCGGGTAAACATCCCAGCATCCCAGCATCCCAGCATCCCAGTATCCCAGTATTTTTCAATCCTCTTGAATCCACTCCACCGCTTCCCTGGCGAAATAGGTCAGAATGCACGATGCTCCGGCCCGCTTGATGCTGGTCAGACTCTCCAGGGCCACCTGCCTTTCATGAATCCAGCCCTTTTCTCCAGCCGCCTTGATTAATGCGTATTCCCCGGAAACATGATAGGCGGCCAGAGGCAGGGAGTACCTGTCCCTTAACCTCTGCAGCACATCCAGATAAGGCAGGGCCGGTTTGACCATGAGGATATCCGCCCCCTCCTGCACATCGGCTTCAGCTTCACGCAATCCTTCCAGAGCGTTGGCCGGATCCATCTGGTAGGTCTTACGGTCCCCAAAACTAGGGGCACTCCGGGCCGCCTCTCGAAAAGGACCGTAAAAGGCGGAGGCGTATTTCACCGCATAGGACATGATTGGATGGTCGAAATAGCCTTTGGCGTCTAAGGTGTGCCGAATGGCCTGAACCCTCCCGTCCATCATATCTGAAGGAGCCACCATGTCCGCCCCGGCCTGGATGTGGGAGAGGGCGGTTTGGGCTAAGAGCTCCAGGGTGGAATCGTTATGTACGAGGCCCCCGTAAATCAAACCGCAGTGACCATGGGAGGTGTACTCGCAGAGACACACGTCGGTGATGACCAGAATATCCGGTACCGCCTCCTTGACCTCAGACACTGCTTGCTGGACGATTCCGTCCCGGGCATAGGCCTGGCTGCCCTGTTCATCCTTGTGTTTGGGTATTCCAAAGAGCATGATGGCCTGCAAACCCTTATCCCGGGCCTGACGCACATCGTCAGCCAAAGCCTTAATTCCCAGCTGAAATTGCCCGGGCATGGAGGCAATGGGTTTGCGGATCTGGGGATCATCATCCTCCAAAACAAAAAAGGGATGGATCAGATCTTGGGGTCGCAGTTCAGTTTCCCTGATCAGGTTGCGGATAGCCTCGGTCCGCCGCAAACGACGGCCGCGAAAAAAGCTCATAAATATTTTTCTCGTCTTTATTTCCGTGTTATTCCGTGTGTTCAGTGGGCAAAAAGTCTTCTGCTTACTCCACACCGATCTCTTCATCAGTCAAATAGCAGGCCGGATCCGGAGCCCAGATATCACCGTAAAATGCCTCGGCCCGGGCCCGAAAGTTCCCGCCGCAGACCTGCAGAAACCTGCAATTGGCACAGCGGCCGGTAACGTGGGCCTTTTTGTTTTTCAACTGGGCCAAAAGCTCAATGTCCGGGTCTGTCCAAATGTGAGAAAAAGGCCGCTCGCAGACATTGCCAAAGGCATGATTGCGCCAGAATTGATCGGCATACACAGTCCCATCCCAGGACACACAGCCGATTCCCCGACCGGAATTGTTGCCCTCGTTGTATTGTAAAAGCTGCATGACCGCTTCAGCCCGCTGGGGGTTTTCCTGCAGCAGTCGCAGGTAGACATATGGTCCGTCGGCGTGGTTGTCCACAGTGAGCACTTCTTTTTCCAGACCCTGGTCATACATGTGCCTGGTCTCATCCATGATCAGATCCACGATCCGCCGGGTAGCTGCATGGTCCAGGTCCTCCTTAATCAGCTCCGACCCTCGACCGGAATATACCAGATGATAGAAGCAGACCCTGGGAATCTCCCGTTTTCGAAGCAAGGTAAAAATCCCTGGCACTTCCTGCTGGTTTCGCTGGCTGATGGTGAAACGCAGCCCCACCTTCAGCCCTTCTTTCTGGCAATTCTCAAGTCCCTGCATAGCCTTGGCGTAAGCTCCAGGAACACCGCGAAATATATCATGGATTTCCTCTCCCCCGTCCAGGGAGATACCCACATAGGAAAGGCCCACTTCTTTGAGTTCCCTGGCCTTTTCTCTGGTTATCAATGTTCCGTTGGTGGAGATGACCGCCCGCATGCCTTTTCCTACGGCGTAATGAGCCAACTCCAACAAATCGGCCCGGACCAAGGGTTCACCACCGGAAAAGAGAAGTACAGGAGATCCGAACTCGGCCAAATCATCGATCAGAGCCTTGGCCTGATCCGTGTTCATCTCGTCCTGACCGGCGGTCTCGTCCGAGCGGGCGTAGCAATGGGCACATTTTAAGTTGCACCGCTTGGTCATGTTCCAGACCACCACCGGCTTCTTATCCTGGGCAAACTGCAAAAGATGGGAAGGCAGATCTCGGGAACGCCGTCCATAACGCAGAGCGTCCGAGGGCTCCACACTATCACAATAAAGCTTGGAAATACCGATCATATATTCACTTCCCTACAGAAGTTATTGTACCTTGTCCGTGGGGCAAGGAGCGGATTGCAACCCTTTGAGCAGCTCATCTCTGGATACCACCAGACTGGAATGCAGTTCCCGCTTCTTGGCCTCAGGCAAGCGTTTAAAAGAAGATCGCTCCAAGAGCTGATTGAGCTGATCCATTTCCCGGCAAATCTTGCGCACCTTTTCCTGCAGACCCTGATCCGTGACCCACACCCGGCCTGAGAGTTCAGCTATATCCTTGATCTCTTCCGTCAAGAACCGTAGGTTTTCCGGGGAAAGCTCCCGCTTGGCCCGATGTCTGCCTACAAAGCGGTGCCATTTGTCCAGGATCCAATGCCACACATCCAGATCCTCTTTCTGGTTTGAGTTGCAAATTTCATACACGATCAAACTGCCTGCCGCCGCCAGAGGCCCCGCCACTGTCCTCTGCCTTCTGTCCTTTGTCCTCTGTCCTCTGTCCTCTGTCCTCTGTCCTATCCCCTGGCCGAAACAAAAAGAGAACTGATGAGCAAAAGGATCAACAAGGGCAAAAGCATGGCCAAGAGCACCCGCATATTGGTCGTCTGATGAACATACTTAAAACCGAGAAAAGTACAGACCATGGTCCATACCATGCCCACCAGAGGACCGAAGAGAGGCAGGATGGCCAAGACCATGGGGGCATTGGCATAACTTATAACCTTGAAAGTGCCCTCGTACCCCCTGGCTCCAGCTTTAACGGCCATAAGGCAGGCGTGATTGAGTCCGCTGACTACAAAGAGCATCCCGGCCAAAAAAATTGGATAGAGGATAAGGACCAAGAGGGAACTCAGTCCAGTCAGGCCCAACCCCAGGAAATCCCCGCCCCCTTGACCCATTTGGGGGGCCACACCGGCCATTCTCCACATGAATTGGGCCAAAGCCTGAACCTCAGCCACCAAAAGATAAAAAATGAGCGGCTGGATATACCCCCGGCCCAGAGGGAGCCGGGCGAAAAAGTTCTGGGGCTGGAACATAACCAGCTTGATGGTCTCTATCAGCCCGGGAAAGAAACCATAGCTTTGAAGATTTTCCCACGGAATCTCGTTCTGGCCTCCAGCAGTCTGTTTTCGCTGTTGCCAGGCTTTATGTTCTTTGTATTCCTCTCCCTCCGGGCTCTCATCGGACAGAGATTCCAGCTGGGACCAGATATCTTCTTCCGGTGCCTGGGTTCCCCGGTTTTCTGAACCCAGCTTCCCAGGCTCCTCTCTCCCTGCCCACTCCTCTTGGCTTTCATCAAACTCCGGGGGATCTTTCCGAAAGATGAATTTCTGCCCGCACTTAGGGCAGGTGGCTGTTTTGGCCGTGGGAGGGATTTTGTCCTCCGGCACTTCTCGAGCAAAGCCGCATTCCGGACACTTGATTTCCATGTACAACCCTCACTGAGTTTAAACTCCCAAAGTTGTACCTTCTCCGGAACCGAGAATCAAGCCAACATCAGGCCTGACCACTACCAAAAAATAATTTATTGTATACCAATAATCAGAGCGGAATGCCCGGCAGTTTTATGCGTCATTATAGGACCAAATCCTCGTTTGGGCGCTTTGGCCCAAACGAGGATTTGCCCAAGGCTCATCTGACTATTGACAAAGCTTCTCAATTTTGATTTTATATCTGTAACATAATACATGATGCTGTCACACATAGCAATACATATGTCTGATACTCCCAAAAAATACTATTACATAACCTCCCTGGACAAAGGGATACGGGTGTTGGAGCTTTTGGCTGAACAGGGCGCAAGGCCCGTCAGCCGGATTGCCGATGCCTTGGGCTACAATCGGGCCGGAGCCCATCGTTTCGTGTCCACCTTAAGGGATCTTGGGTACGTGCAGCAGACGGCTGACGGGCAATATGAGCTGAGCTTTAAAATCCTGGAATTGAGTACCAAGCTGGCCAGGCGTTTTGAGATCCGCAAAAGCGCCTCCAGTTTTATGCGTCAGCTCTCAGCCACCTTTCACGAAACCATCAACCTCGGTTTTTTAGAAGGCCCGGATGTGGTTCATCTGGACAAGATCGACAGCCCTGAACTTTTAAGACCGGATCCGGAAATCGGCAGCCGGGCCCCAGCCCATACAACCGCTCTGGGGAAGGCTATTCTGGCCTTTCTGCCCCAGGAGGAGTTGGATATGTTTTTACTGAAAGTGGATTGGGCCCCACGGACTCCCACAACATGCGTCAACCCAAAGGATTTGCAGGAAAACCTCCACACCGTCCGGACCAGAGGATATGCCATGGATGATGAAGAGCTCTGTTTGGGGCTTCGTTGTGTGGCAGTACCCATCTTCGATCAGCACAACTACCCCAGATACGCCATCAGCATTTCCGGTCCCAGTTTGCGCATGTCTTCAGAACGTATGCAGGAAATGAGTCGGGAACTTCTTCAAGTGGGACAGAAGTTATCGCAAAGCTTGCAACAGCTGGGTCAATAAAACAACAACCCGCAAGGAGCCTGACAATGAAAAAGAAACTCTCGCGCATCGATTTGCAAAACATGAAGACCGAAGCTCAACCCGTTGCCTGGATCACAGCCTACGACTTTCCCACCGCCCAGTTCGCGGAGGCGGCCGGAGCGGATATGATCCTGGTTGGGGATTCTCTGGGTATGTGTGTGTACGGCTATTCAGGCACAGTACCTGTGACCATGGAGCAATGCATCGTTCATTGCGAGGCTGTACGCCGCGGAGCTCCCAACACCTTTATCGTCGGGGACATGCCCTTTCTATCCTACCAGGTCAGTGTGAGCGACGCGGTATACAACGCCGGTCGCTTTCACAAGGAAGCCGGCGTGGACTCCATAAAGCTGGAAGGCGGGAACCGGGTTTGTGAACAGATCCGGGCCATTGCCGACGGTGGGATGCTGGTTATGGGACATATAGGGCTCACCCCGCAAAGCTCCGGTCAATTAGGCGGGTTCAAGGCCCAGGGCCGGACAGCTGAAACCGCCAAAGCCCAAATCGATGACGCATTGGCCATCCAAGAGGCCGGAGCCTTCGCTCTGTTGGTGGAGGCCGTTCCGCCGGAAGTGTGTAAAATCATCCGGGACACCTTAACCATACCGGTGTATTCCATAGGAGCCGGTGTGGAAGCCGACGGTCAACTCATGATTTGCAGCGATGTCTTAGGCCAATTCCAGGCCTTCACTCCCAAGTTCGTTAAAAAGTACGAAAACATTGCTGATAAATGTGTCAAGGCTTTTGAAAACTACTTTTCCGAAGTAAAGGACAAATCATTTCCGGCTGACGAGCATACCTACAAAATGGTGGAAGGAGAACTGGATAAACTGCACAAGCTGCTGAAGTAAAGATACACTTGAAAATCAACAAGGAGAAAACCCATGTCCGATACCTTGCAGACCATCCGAGATTTCATGGAGAAAATGGGCATTCCCGGCCGGGACGGCTATGACCTGGCCGACTCCCCAAAATCCTTTCCCGACGGGGCGCACTGGAGAATCGAGATTGCCGGAGTGGAGCGGGCCTCAACCATGGAAGCCATGATCGAGGAGGCCAGGAAAAGACAGGTAACAGTTCACCGGGTGGTGGCCACAGTCGGAGGCTCAACCTACTGCGATTTCGATGAACTCAAGGCCATGGCCAAGATGGCCCGGGAGGAGCAGATCGAGGTGGTCATGGTGATCGGGCACCGCAAGGCCTGGGATGCAGGATCCAAGGAAGCAGCCACTCCGGAAGGCGTCATGCAGGGCATGCGCCTGCGTGGGTCTGATAATATTTCCTATCATATCGCGGATATAATGCGCAATATCGAGGCCGGAATCCGTGGCTTTCTGGTTTATGATGAGGGCGTTTTAACTATTCTGAACAAGATGCGGGAAGAAGGACTGATCCCCAAAGAAACAGTATTTAAGTATTCTGTGTTCGGCGGGCAGTGCAGTGCAGCCGGAGCAAAGCTTGTCCAATCCCTGGGCGCCAATTCCATGAACCCGCTGTCCGACGTCTCCTTGCCCATTTTGTCCTCCATTCGCAAGGCCGTGGACATGCCCCTTGATGTCTATGTGATTATCGTTGACGCCTTCGGCGGCATGTATCGGGCCTATGAAGCCCCGGAAATCGCGCGAGTAGCCGCCCCCATCTACTTCAAGATTGAGCCCGGGACCTCGGAGGCGGACATATACAAGCCCTGGGCCTTTGAGGCCTTCCATCAGGAGCTGATCCGGGAAAAGGTCAAAATGGCCCAAGTTATCCAAGAACTTATGACCAGGCACGCTCCCCAGCTGAAGACTTCGGACAAAGGGGCCAAGGATCTGGTTCTGCCAGTGAGTAATTAACGAAAAGAAAACCCATGAACCAAAAGGACATTTATATGTCTTCGCCCAAAACAGTATTCGACGTAGCCATCGATACCCTGAACGAGGCCGGGAGGCTGGGAAAGATCAACTCCCGAGCTTTGCACATCCTGCAAGAACCCAAAAGGATCAACTCTTTTCGTATTCCCCTCAAGCTGGACAACGGAGAATTTGAAGTCTTCCAGGCTTACCGTGTCCACTACTGTGACGTCATGGGCCCGTTCCGGGACGGAACCCGCATTCGTCCGGAGCTTACCCTGGAGGAGATCAAGGCCCTGGGGATTTTTATGACCATCAAACATTGTGTGGCCGATATCCCGGCCGGTGGGGCCAAGGGGGGAATCAGGGCTGATCTGAAGGCCTTGACCCGCAATGACCAGGAACGCCTGGTCCGAGCCTATGTTCGTAACCTGGGTCTGAAGGGGCCCTGGATGGATGTCCCCGGAGCGGACATCGGCACCGGAGAGCAGGCCATGTCCTGGATGCTGGATGAATACGAACAGATTACCGGCACCCATTGTCCGGCAGCCATAAATGACAAACCGGCTATTTTGGGCGGCTCCCTGGGCGGGGAGGCAGCTACAGGCCGAGGGGTTTTTCTGGTTCTGCAGGCCGCTGCCCGAGATATGGGCCTGGAACTCAACCAAGCCCCGGCTGCTGTCCAGGGGTTCGGCCAGGTGGGGGCGGAACTGGCTTCCCACCTTTATCAAACCGGTTGCCGGGTGGTTACGGTCAGTGACGTATATGGCGGCATTTACGATGAAAAAGGCCTAGACATCCCGGCCTTGAAGGAACACGTGCGTAAATCGGGCAGTGTGGCTGATTTTCCTGGCTCCTCGGCCCTAACCAACGATCAGGTCCTGGAAGCCGAAGTGGACATCCTGGTTCCGGCTGCGGTGCACGACGTCATCCACGCCCATAATGCGGCCAACATCAAGGCCAAGCTCATCGTGGAAGGAGCCAATGGCCCGGTAACCACGGATGCAGACAAAATTTTAATGGATAATCAGATCACTGTGGTCCCGGATGTGGTGGCCAACAGTGGCGGAGCCACCGTTTGCCATTTTGAGCGCTCCCAAGGGCTCTCCGATGAGTATTGGGATCTGGACCGGGTGAACGCCACCCTGCGCCAGAGGATTATCGCCGCCTATACCCAATCCCGGGACCGGGCCAGGGAAGCCAACACCGCGTCCCTCCGCTTTGGGGCCTGGATTCAGGCCTTAAAGAAACTGGAAAAGGCCATGCTTCTGCGGGGATGGATATAGAGATGCGAGGGCAAAAAGTTTTTTCCGCTCGCTAGAGGTCAAAAATCAGAGATCAGCAAAAACAAAGAGTTATAACTTATATTTTTACAAATGAACGTAAAGCAAGATTTTGAGGTTGCTATTTATGCCCATTTTCCCTCGCAGCGAATACCAGCAACGGGTCCAGGCCGCCAAGGCGGCCATGCAGACAAAGGGCCTGGATGTCATTCTGGTAGCCGATCCGGCCAACATGAACTACCTGACCGGATACGACGGATGGTCCTTCTATACCCCCCAAGTGGTTGTCCTCAGCCTTAATCATGATCAGCCCTTCTGGATCGGCCGGGGCATGGACGCCAATGGGGCCAAGCATACGGTGTGGATGGATTCGGAGCATATCATCGGCTACCCGGACAACCTGGTCCAGGTGGAAGACAATCATCCCATGCACTTTGTGGGTCAGTTTTTGGAACAGAGGAATATGCACACCAAGCAGATAGGGGTGGAAAAAGACGCTTACTACTTTTCCGTACGCTGGCTGGAAGAACTGCAGACCGCTTTACCTGGGATCAGCTTCGATGATTGCAGCCTGCTGGTAAACTGGGTGCGCAGCATCAAATCAGAACAGGAAATAGCTTACATGCAACAGGCCGGAAAGATTGCTGAAAAGGTCATGCAGACTGCCCTGGATCATATCCGGCCCGGGGTACGGGAGTGCGACGCCGTAGCCGAGGTTTATCGGGCCCAGATGCAAGGCCTACCCGATTTCGGCGGGGATTATCCGGCCATTGTGCCCATGATGCCCACCGGAGAAAAGACCTCCGCCCCCCATCTGACCTGGACAGATGAGCCTTACCAAAAGGAACAGGCTGTGAATCTGGAACTGGCCGGATGCCGCCTCCGTTACCACTGCCCCATGGCCCGGACCGCCTATGTGGGGAGCAATCCGCCCCAAAAACTTCAAGACCTGGCCGATAGGACAGTGGAGGGCTTGAACCTAACCCTGGAGGCCATCAAACCTGGCCTGCAGTGCCAGGAGGTGGAGCTGGTCTGGCGCGAGCACATTGCCAAGTTCGGATTGGAGAAGGAATCCAGAATCGGCTACTCCATGGGCCTGAATTACCCCCCGGACTGGGGAGAGCACACTATGAGCCTGCGCCCCGGGGATACCTCGGTCCTGAAGCCCAACATGACCTTCCATATGATTTTGGGCATGTGGATGGACGATTTTGGGTTCGAATGCAGCGAATCGTTTCAGGTCACGGAATCCGGATGCCGGACCTTTGCCGATTTTCCACGTAAACTGTTTGTTCTTGGTTAACAGAGAGATGTGATACAGCCATGATATTCAAGGCCAGACAAGGACAGACCTGGTACGGGGAACTCATCGGCATCCTCATGCTAGACACCAACACCCCTTTCATCCAGGGGGACGTGGGCAATGCCGCCAGTTACAGCTATCCGGTGCGGTTCAAGCGCATAGACGGCCTGACCCCCAGCCGCATCTTCGATCACGACCAAAGCTTTGTGCAGGCCATGGTCGACGGGGCCCGCGAACTGGAACGGGAAGGGGTCGGGGCAATTACCGGTGACTGCGGTTTTATGGCCATTTATCAGCATAAGGTTCAGGAAGCGGTGGACATCCCTGTCTTCCTGTCCAGTCTGCTGCAAATTCCTTTTATAACTTCAATCATCAAACCCAGTTCCCGGGTGGGGGTTCTGACCGCTCATTCCAAATCCCTGACCCGGGAAATTCTTGTTTCTTTCGGCCTGAACAACCTGGATCGGCTGGTCATCGCAGGCCTGGAAGACACCAAAGACTTCAAAAAAGCGGCCATCGAAGACGTGGGCCTCCTGGACAGCCAAGCCATCCGCCTAGAGGTGATCCAGGCCGCTCAAACCCTACACCGAAAAAACCCGAACCTCGGGGCCATGCTGTTGGAATGCAGCATGCTGCCTCCCTATGCAGCAGATGTGCAAGAGGCCACAGGACTCCCGGTCTTCGATTACCTGAGCATGATCGATCACCTGGCCTCCTCTTTGCTCAAAAAACGCTTCCCGGAAAAAATGTAACATGGTACAGTTATGGACAAGATACAAACTCGAATAGCCGAACTCAATGATGAGATCATCGCTCTGCGCCGCGATTTCCACACCCACCCGGAACTCGGATTCCAGGAATTCCGGACCGCCTCGGTTATCGAGGGATATCTCCAGGACTTAGGCCTGGAAACAAGCAGGGTAGCCGGCACCGGGGTGGTGGCCCTCATACAGGGCCGCGCTGAAAGTCCGGTTTTTATGCTCAGGGCGGACATGGACGCCCTCCCCATATGTGAACTGACGGATGTGGATTATGCCTCCTGCACTGAGGGGGTAATGCACGCCTGCGGGCATGACGCGCATATGGCCATGCTCCTGGTGGCTGCCAAGATTTTGGTGGAAAACAAGGAGCACATTCAGGGAAGCGTCAAGCTGGTCTTTCAACCCAACGAGGAAGTCAACGGCGCCCGGGACATGATCCGGGCCGGAGTCCTGGAGGACCCCTTGGTCGACGCCGCCTTCGGTATCCACATCTGGAGCCAGCTGCCTTCCAGAACAATCGCCGTCACTCCTGGACCGGTCATGGGCGGCCTGGACGTCTTCAAGCTGTTGATCAAAGGCAAAGGCGGACACACCGGCTTTCCGGAAGAAGCCAGAGATCCGGTTATTGCTGCCGCCCATGTGGTCATGGCTGTTCAGACCATCCAGACCCGGGAAATAAGCAACCTGCAACCCACGACCATTATGTTCGGGAAGTTGGAGGGAGGGACGAAAAGCAACATCATCCCTGAGGAGGTCCTTTTGGAAGGGACCATTCGTTATTTATACCCGGCTGGTCCGGATAGTCCGGACCATCCGGCCCAGCGGTTTCAACGCATTGTGCACAGCGTCTGCGAAACGCACCGTTGTTCATGCCATATCAATATGGACAGGGAAAACATTCCCTTGATCAATGATCCCGGGCTGACCCGGATTATGCATCTGGCCGTGGCTGAAGTTACAGGTCCTTCGGACTACATCACCACCATGCAGACCATTGCCAGCGAGGACTTTTCTGAGTTCAGCGCTCAGGTACCAGTATCCTTTATTTTTCTGGGTTGCGGCAATCCGGACAAGGGCACGGACATCGCCCATCACAACCCGGGATTCAACATCGACGAGGAGGTCCTTCCCCTGGGCGTTTCCATTTATGTTTCCAGTGTGTTCACCTTTTTTCAAAACACCGTTTGAACCTCTAAATAACACCCCAAATGTGAACCCTAGACTTTGAACCTGCAAATTCAGGAGGTGATGGCCGCACACAAGAATACACTCGTCAGTTAAGATTTTGGAAACCTTAGAGAAAGGAGACCGGTTATGAGAAAATGGATCATCATTACAATTATGGTCATGTTTTGCTGGGCAACCCATGTTGGGGCGGCCAACTACACAGGCGAACCAATCAAGGCCAAACTGGCGTCCGAAGAAATCGAGGGCGACTTCATGACCGTTTGGGCCGAAAAGTTTGCTGACCACATGCGGGAATGGTCGGACGGCAAGATCGATATTGAGGTCTACCCATATGGAACACTAGGCGCTTTGGGCGATATCAATGAGCTCTGCCAAATGGGGGTCGTGGAATTCGTTTTTTCCGATTACGCCTGGATCAGTTCCTTTGTCCCCCAGGCCCAAGTCCTGGCTCTGAACTATATTTTTCCCACCGAAAAAGTGCCCCAAACCCTGAATTGGATGATGGATAACGGTGAGTTCTATCCCCTGTTGGACAAGGCCTTCAGAAATAAAGGCATGGTGCCCATGGCAGTCATGTTTGAAGGCTGGCAATGGCTGAGCACGAACAAGAAGATCGAGAAGCTGGAAGACATGAAAGGACTGAAGATCCGGGTCATGTCTTCCAAGCTGTTGGTGGAAGACTACAAGGCATACGGAGCTGTTCCTACCCCCATGGACTACGGTGAAATCTACAGCGGCTTGCAGATGGGGCTTATTGACGGACAAGTGAACCCTCTTTTCGCCATCTACAGCATGAAATTCTATGAAGTCCAGAAATATTGCTCTCAGCTCAACAATGAACCCTTTTTGGGTATTCCCACAGCCAATCAGGAATTCTTTGAAAGTCTACCAGAAAACGTTCAACAAGAGATGCTTAATTTCTGGCAGGAACATATCATTGAAGCCGGAGAATGGATCATGGCTAGAAATGCAAGCGATAAAGAAAAAATGAAAGAAGCCAAACCGGAATTGGAGTTCAACTACCTCGATGATGAGGCCATTGCCGAATTCAAGAAACAGGCGGAAACTGTGTATCCCAAATTCAAAAAGATCGGCGGTGAAGGTTCAGATGAAATCCTGGAAGCTCTTCTTAAAGACATAGAGAATGCGAAAAAAGCTTTGAACATTGAATAAGAAGCCTGTATGCCGCTGCAGCCGCTCAGGTTGCAGCGGCCACAGCTGATCCCAAGGGTGCCCTCATGAACCAGGACAGAACCCATGTCACAAGCAATTTCTTTCAGCGCGTAAACAGGAACATCGGGCTGGTGATCAATGCGCTTGAAGTATCGATTTTGGTTTTTTGTGTTGCTGCCCTTGCTGTGCTGCTCATTGCCAATGTCATTGCCCGAACCTTTTTTCAAAGTTTGTATTTTGCAGATGAGATTTCCAGATTTCTGGTCATGCTGACCACCTTCACCGGAGTCAGCTATGGGGTACGCAAGGCACGGCATATTCGAATGGGAGCTTTTTTAGATGCCATGCCCCCGAAAATGGAAAAAGTTTTCATCCTTATTATTTGTGTGGTCAGCGCTGTGGTCATGGGCATGATGGCTTGGTTTTCCTATGAATATTTGATGAACGCCATGTCCAGAGGACATTTGACTCCAGCCCTTCGCGCCCCGACCTGGACCTTTTACATCATCATCCCCATAGGCTTTGGCCTGGCCTGTCTCCAATATATTCGAACCATCATCAAAAACCTGACTGAAAAAGATGTCTGGCAATCTCCGGAACAACAAAGTGAATATGAAGACGAACAGATTGGAGGGGCCCAGCTATGATGCTTTTTGGAATCAGCCTGGCCACAATGCTCCTGTTTGGTTTCCCCTTTATGGTCACCCTCATTGGCTCTCTGGCCCTGTATATCTATATCTACATGCCGGACTTTGCTCCCAAGCTGATGGTGACTATGGTCCAGCAGGTGATCAACGGGGTTACGCCTCCGGCCCTGGTCTGCGTGCCCATGTTCATTCTTTCAGCCAGCATCATCACCTCAGGTGAATCCGCCGGTCGCCTGATCCGAATGATTAAAGCCTTTGTCGGCCACCTGCCCGGGGGGCTGCCCATCACCACCAACGTCAGCTGCACTTTGTTCGGTGCGGTCTCTGGCTCCACTCAGGCCACTGTTGCCGCTATCGGGGGCACCATGCGTCCCATGCTCCTGGATGCAGGCTATAAGAGTTCATTCACTTTGGGCTTGATCGTCAACTCCAGCGACATCGCCTTTTTAATTCCTCCCAGCATCGGCTTTATCGTTTATGGAGTTGCCACCAGTACCTCCATCGGCATGCTCTTTCTCTCCGGCATTCTCCCCGGTTTGTTGATCCTGATCATGTTCTCAACCTACTGTTTTATCTATTCTAAAGTCAAAAACGTCGGCCAGCTGCCCAAAGCCTCCTGGAGTGAGAAAATCGCGGTTATAAAAGAGGGCCTTCCGGTCATGGGCTTTCCGATCATTATTGTCGGCGGCATCTACACCGGAACCTTCAGTCCCACTGAAGCCGCAGCCGCAGCAGTCTTTTACGCCCTGATTCTGGAGACGCTTATCTATCGCAGTCTGACCAAAGACCGTCTGGTGGATTCCTTCTTGCAGACCGGGGTCATCACCGGGGTGGTCTTTATCCTGGTGGGGGCGGGTCAGGCCTTTTCCTGGATGATCGGTTTCATGCAGATCCCTCAGCAATTGCTGCCCCCATTATTCGGGGTCGACCCCTCCATGCTTCGGGTTATGTTGATTGTCGTGGTCGTCTATTTCATAGCCTGTATGTTTGTGGACCCCATCGTGGCCATTTTCATTTTAAGCCCCATTTTTCAGCCCTACGTGGTCAGTGCCGGTGTTGATCCCATTTTACTCGGGACCCTGGTCACCCTGCAGGCGGCCATCGGCTCGGCCACTCCACCCTTTGGCTGCGACATCTTCACCGCCCAGCTCATCTTCCGGCGTCCCTACCTGGAAGTCATCGGCCATGCTTTACCCTTTTTGCTCATGCTCATCCTGGCCACGATTATATTGATGGCTTTTCCCCAGATCGCCCTGTGGTTGCCCAATATGGCCATGGGAGGATAGGGTTACAGAGAACAGAGAGATCAGTTGTCAGCCCCGCTTCTGGCGGCAGCCATCAGTTTAATCGATGGATATTTTTGATACTTGGGAGATATGGTCATGACCTTCAAACTCCGGTTCATTTTCGTTGCCCTTGCATGCCTGATGAGCATTGGCTCAACCGTCCTGGGAAATGAAAACACGTACTCCTGGCAAATAGCCCTGGAGGAAATCGAGGGCAGTATGCAGCATGAATATGCCCAAAAGTTTGCCCAAGTCCTGGAAGAAACATCCCAGGGCCGGATCCAGTGCCGGATCCGTTTCTACGGGGAACTGGGCACATCCGGTGAGATCGCAGAATTATTGCAGCGGGGTAACGTTGACTTCGCCTTCCAGTCTCCCGGCCACCTGGGGGCTATCATCCCTGAAGTTCAGGTTTTTTCCATCCACTACCTCTTCCCCACCGACTTCCAGCTTTTGGAAAAGATCCTGCGCAACGGCCCCAATACCTATCCGGCTCTGCAAAAGCATTACCACCAACATAATCTCCATCTGTTGTCCATCATTGAAGAAGGATGGCAGATCTGGACTGCGAACAAGCCATTGCGTAAGCTTTCAGATTTTCAAGGTATCACTTTCCGGGTCATGTCATCGCCTTTTTTGATCACCGCCTATCGTCTCTATGGGGCTTACGTGATCACGGTTCCCTACGGAGAGATTTACAACGACCTGGCCCTGGGCCGAATCGACGCTCAGACCCAGCCCTTTTTCGCCATTCAGGAGATGAAGTTCTACGAAGTTCAGGACTATATGATCAAGGCCAATCAGCTCCCGTTCATCGGCACCTTTGTCGCCAATCAAAAATTTATTACTCAATTACCGGCCGATGTCCGGGGTCTTATAAACAAGGCCATTGAAGAGGCTAATGAATATATCTTTGCCTATGAACCATTGCTGAATCAGGAACGTAAGGAAATGATCCTCGCAGACAAGCCGTCTATGATTTATATCCAGCTGACAGAAGAAGAAATCGCTGCTTTCAAAGAAAAAGCCAAACCCCTCAGAGACAAGTACCTGGAAATGGGCGGCCAAGGAGCTAAGGAAGTTCTGGAGGCCGTTTTGGCCGATATTGAGTGGGCCCGGAAAGAGATGACCGAACAGTAAGTTTCATTCGGGATCAATCCGGCAAATAGTTTTTGCCCTCTTTGGCGCAAAAAATAGTTCAGATTTGTCGGAGGCAAAGCTGAACCGACTCAGGAGCACATCCATGCAGACAGAAGAGGTGCAACAGGGCAGAGTTTTCGTCCTCCGCCTGGAACACGGTGATATCGTCCATCAAGTGATAGAAGATTTTGCCCGGGACAAGGGAATCCGGGCCGCGGCCTTGATCATTCTGGGCGGAGCGGATCAGGGCAGCAGGCTGGTTGTGGGTCCGGAAGACGGTTTGGCCAGGCCGGTCAATCCCATACAGTCGGCCCTGGAGGCCGCCCATGAAGTGGCCGGGACCGGAACACTTTTTCCCAGTGCGCAGGGGGAACCGGTTCTGCACATGCATATGGCCTGCGGTCGGAGGGAAGCCACCCGGACCGGATGCATCCGATCCGGGGTCCAAGTCTGGCATATCATGGAGGCCGTTCTCTTTGAGCTTACCGGCAGTCGGGGAAAGCGAGTACCAGAATCCAACTTGGGCTTTTCACTCTTACAATTGCCGAAATAATCGTATCTGGCTATTACTGACACACAGCTTCAGCTCCGGAGTCCAACCCGGCCAGGTAGGCGCTGACAGCTTCCTGTTCCTTCGGACTCATCTCCATTCCTTTGTCCACCATCCTGGCCACTGTCTTTTCCCAATAGGTCTGGTCCCTTCCCAGATTGATGCAGGTAATCTGATTGGAATGGCAGGAAACGCACTTGGCCATGAGCAATTCCTCCCCCTTCGGTGAGGCCTGACCGGAACAAGCATATATAAATACCGGAACAACGAGGACCATAAAAAAACAGAGCTTATACATCCTCTTTCCCCCTTTGCAATAGGTCGCTATCCTTAGCATACAGGCGGGCCTGGTGTGGATGAAATATTCACAGGCCATTCATTAGCAGGGGTAGACGCAAGGGGCAAGCATGATAATATTAAATTCGAGAGGTTTCCAATTTGGGAATGCACTAGAACATTTTTAGACAGATTGAGAACTGGAAAAAATCACAAGGAGGAGAAACATGCGATTATATTCCTCAGCTTTCAAGGATCAAGGCACCATCCCCAGCAAGTACGTCATGCCCGGGGCCGGAGGAGACAATGTTTCCATTCCTTATGCCTGGGAAGATGTCCCCTCTGAGACCAAATCCTTTGCCTTGGCTCTCATCGATCCCCATCCAGTGGCCAATAACTGGATCCACTGGCTGGTGGTGAACATCCCGGCCCAGACCACCTCTCTTCCGGAAGGGGCTTCCGGACACAACATGCCCCAGGGAAGCATTGAACTGCAGAACTCCTTTGGAAAAACCGGATATGGCGGCCCGCAGCCCCCGGCCGGAACCGGTGGACACCCTTATGTGGCTACTCTCTACGCCTTAAGCGTGGACTCTTTGGATCTACCCCAGACTGCCAGTCTGGACCAATTCTACCAAGCCATTGAAGGCAAGGTCCTGGATCAGGCCGAGTACACCGGCATGTTTGAACAATAAAAAACGTGTTCCGTTTTGCTTCAAGCAAAACGGAACACGTTTTTTACCTTAACAGCTTCACCGCACAGAAGTCTCCGCACATGGCGCATTCTTCTTTGGAAGCGAAGGTCTCCCGGCGGCGGCGGACCATGTCCGGATCCAGGCTCAACTCTGTAATCATCTCCCAGTCCAGATCCATTCTGGCCTGGGAGATAGCCTTATTCCTGTCCACCGCCTGCCTGCGGCCCAGGGCCGTTTCCGCACAATGGGCCGCCACCAGGGAGGCCTTCACCCCCTGCCAGACATCGTGCTCATTGGGCAGGGTCAAATGTTCGGCCGGGGTCAGATAACAAAGGAAGTCCGCTCCGGCCATGCCGGCCAAGGCTCCGCCAATAGCCCCGGCTATATGGTCATAGCCCGGGGCGATATCAGTTGGTAGCGGACCCAGAACATACAGGGGAGCCTGATCACAGAGCCGCTTCATGCCCTGGATCTGGGACTGCACCAGATGCAGGGGCACATGCCCCGGTCCTTCGATCATCACCTGCACGCCAGCCTGCCTGGCCCTCTTGGCCAGGCCGGCCAAAACAATGACCTCCTCCCACTGGGCCCGGTCCCCGGCGTCCGCCCCGGCCCCTGGCCGTAGCCCGTCGCCCAGGCTGATGGTCACATTATGGGCCAAACAGATGTCCAGCAAGCGATCATAATCTTCGAGAAGCGGATTTTCCCTTCCGTTGACCTCCATCCATCGAGTCAAAATGGAACCGCCTCTGGAGACGATACCCAGGCTACGGTCCCCCTCCCGGGCCATGGCCGCGGCCTGGGCGGTCACCCCGCAGTGCAGGGTCATGAAGTCCACTCCCTGTTCGGCCTGTTTTACGATTTCGGCGAACATCTCTTCAGCCTTCATCAGACCCGGATCTTCGCCTCCGGCAATATATTTCTGGGCCGCACTGTACAGAGGCACCGTTCCCAGAGGCATGGACGTGGCCTGCAGAATGCTTTTCCGGATGGCATCCAGATCACCGCCAGTGGACAGATCCATAACCGTGTGTGCCCCGGCCTGATGGGCGGTTATGGCCTTATTCACCTCCAGATCCGGGTCATTGAGAAAGGGGGAAGTTCCGATATTGGCGTTGACCTTAATGACCGCTGGTTGGCCGATGAGCATAGGTTGCACACCCTCATGTCCGGGATTGGCCAAAAGCACCATGTTCCCTGCCTCCAAACCGGCCTGAATTGTATCAATACTCAGGCCCTCCACCTCGGCCACATGTCTTCCATGCTCGGACAAAAGACGGCCCAAGATTGTATTTTTGTGTATCATTTTAACATCCTCTTTTCATTGCGGTTCCTACCGCCTCCATCTCACATGAAGCGCAACATAATTATGAGGCAGCCTGCCCTTGAGAACGAGGGCGGCCTTGATTCCAGGCTCTTTGGTAGGACGGCCCGGCACTCAATTGCTGAAGCTATCGATGTATATTAACTAAAAGCCTTACAGCTCCAATTGAGTGCCGGGCCAGCCACTTGGCAACCAGTTTCATGCTCGATCAAACTAGCAGTCGCCGTCAGTGGCAGCGCTGTCCCCTTCATCAATTCAAGGGGCCTATCCATTGTGCAGCCGGGCATCGATCAACTGGGCCACCTTTTGCCCGGACAGGAGCATGCCTCCGAAGATAGGTCCCATGCGATAGGACCCAAAGGCTGCGTTCGCGGCCATGCCACTGACATACATGCCGGGAAATATCTCCCTGGTGTTGTCCACCGTGGTCCGCTCCGCTTCTTCGGCCCACATGGACTGCTCTCCCTCGATCCCTCCGGAGGGGGTGGACAGTCGAACATCGTTTTTGCGGACCAAGGTATGGATAATTTCCAGTGGATGTCCGGTGCTCTCGATAACATACTTACTCTGGACGACCACCGGATCAATATGCAGTCCAGCCATTTCCACCGGACTGGAATTGATGACCAGACCTGTAACCTTTTTCTGACCTTTGTCTTCCCGGATGAGCACATCTTCTACGCTTATGCAGTTGAAGACTTTCGCCCCGCTCAGGCAGGCCTTGGAAGCCAGGGTAGTGGTGGAGGCGATGGCGTCGGCCGTGAAATACCCATCCCGAAAACGGGTCAAGGGCACGCCGGCTTCCTCCAGAATCGACTTGCCTTCCTCCTGGACCACGATCACGTTCCAGGTCATCCCCCCGCCCCACATGCCGCCACCGATGGACAGCTTGCGCTCAAAAACGGCGACGTTCCAGCCATTGCGGGCCAAATGCCAGGCCGCGGTCAGTCCGGACGGACCGGCTCCAACCACAGCCACATCCAGTTCCAGGCAGGAACGAAACTTTTCATAATAGGTGCTCATAATGGCTTCAGTGACCACAATCTCTTCCAATCCCATGCTTTCCTCCGTTGTTGATACCTTAAGGGATAAACATTTCTGAAAATGCCAGATCAAGCCTTCAATATAGCCGATAAAACCAGCAGGCCAGCAAGGCACTCTTCACTCTCGAAGTGATACAATAAAGATAGCAAAAAACTGTTTATACAGTTTTTTGAGAATGGGGGATTCCGGGACGGAAGAGCTGATTTCATTAGGGATTAGAAATCAACTTGGCCGTGATATGAAGTGAGAACAAACCGGAGAAGAGATTCAAACTGAGGGGGAGTATCCATCCGATTCCCTACGACAGCATGAACTGTATCAGGTTCTATGGGTATGCTCTCAGTTCCAGCCGGCCGCCGGAACACCCCAATCGGAACAACAAGAGTATAGGACCTTAAACCACAGAGGTCAAGGACTCTACCTGTTATGAGTTATTCATTATCTCTGAACCGGGACAAGCCCGCCCTTCGCAAGACCCTCGGTCCAGGAGGCCTGGCCTTCTCCGAAGACCAGGCCTCCTCTTCGACAGGTTACAGCGCAGCCAAAGACAACGCTGAAACCTATTCCTCAAGCATAGCTCTGGCTAAATCAATTGTCCCCTTGGTCATTAAGGCCGGAGAAAGATCCTGCATGCCAAACCAGGCTGCCTCCTGGACATCGTCACCTGGGCGCAATGTCCCGTGTATTCTCTGCACATAAAAATCAATGATCACATAGTGATATCGAATTCGACCATAATCATCCGGCTCGATGACCTCGAAATGGGTGACCAGCTCTCCAACCCGAACCTGAAGTCCTGTCTCCTCCAGCATTTCGCGGACCAAGGCCTGCCTCAGGTTTTCCCCCAGCTCCACCTTACCCCCGGGGATGGTCCACAAGCCCTTGGACGGGGCCTGGCCCCTTTGGACCAAAAGAATACTCTTGTCCCGGATGAGCACCCCGCCCACGGCCACAACTGGAAAGTCAGGATATTCGGCCAATAAACTCTCCTGTTTTCGGCTGACCTCTGATGTCTGATCACTGATCTCTAACCAGTGCACAAAAGTCTTTGAGCAATGGTTTTTACGGTCCGATCATTAAGACCCGGGGCAGCCACAGAGCTAAATCCGGCCAGAACAACAATAAAGCAACACAGAAAACAAAACAGGGCAACAACAATGTCACTCCTTTGTAGACCATGCCCAGACTCACATCCTGGTCCATGGAGGCCACAATAAAAGTATTGATGCCCACCGGCGGGGTCACCGCCCCCATGGTGGTTACCAGGGTGATCCAGACCGCAAACCAGACCGGATCGTAGCCCAGGGATTGGGCCACGGGGAAAAAGATGGGAATGGTGATCAGCAGTAAGGCCAGGGCATCCATAATGGCCCCGCCCAGAAGGTAAATGCAAAAGATGCAGGCCATGACGATGACCGGAGAAATGGACAGGGAGGCCACCAGGCCGGAAACCTCATAAGGCAGCCTGGTGACAGTCAAAAATCGTCCGAAGATGACCGCTCCCAGGATAATAACCATGATCATGCATGAGATGCGCAGGGTATCGTCAAAGGCCCGCCACAGGTCCCGCCAGGACAAGCGGCGGCCGGCCAGGCTGATGATCAGGGCTAAAGCCGCCCCGGCCGCCCCGGCTTCAGTTGGAGTGAAAAAACCAACCATCAAGCCGATCATGATCAAAGCGAAGAGGATGAGCATCTCTACAGCCCCGCTCAATGAACGCAGCCGCGGGGACCACCCGGTCTTTTCCCCGCCAGGTCCCAGACCGGGATTTCGGGTACAGGCCGCCCATATGGCCAGGAGGAAGGAAAGGCAGAGAAGCAGGCCCGGCCCCAAGCTGGCCCAAAACAAAATCCCAATGGACTGCCCGGTCTGCAAGCCGATGATAATCAAGACCACACTGGGTGGAATGAGCACCCCCAGAGTGGCTCCACTGGCTACCACCCCGGAGCTGAACATCGGACTGTAGGCATACTTTTTCATTTCCGGCAAGGCCACACTGCTCATGGTAGCCGCTGTGGCCGTGTTCGATCCGCAGATAGCCGCAAACCCGGCACAGGCCAGAACTGTAGCCATGGCCAGGCCGCCCTGGATATGGCCCAACCAGGCGTGGGCCGCCCGGTACATTCGCTCATTCACACCAGAGTAGAAACAGATCTGGCCCATGAGGATAAACAAGGGGATGACCGTCAGTCCGTAGGAAGACAATACATCCCAGGTCTGATCCCCGATCATGCCCAGTGCGGCCTGCAAATTGACCATTTTCCAGAAACCCAGAAATCCGATAATGGCCATGGCAAACCCAACCGGCATGCGGAGAAAAAAAATGACCACTAAGAGAAGAAGGATGCCCACCAGACCGGTAATCATTCAGACTCCGCCCTTCTTTCTTGAAGAATACAGGCCTGCGGCCTTCATCCTCATCATCTGTCGCCCCCGCCTCTGGTAAACAGCTCCCAGGTCTGGCGGATCAAGTTCAGGCCCAGACTGACAAAACCCAGGCCAACCAAAAAGACCACTGGATAAAAGGGAATGCGCAAGGTTTCCGAGAGCTCTCCACTTTCTTTCAGGGCCCAGCTCAGCTCCAAAAGACGCCAGACCACCAAGCCGAAAAAGACAGTGGACAAAAGGTGTGCTGCCGCCTCCAGGACCCGGCGCATAACCAGGGGCAAAAACCCGTCCAGAACAGCCACCTGGATATGCCCTCTGGCTTCCTGGGTCCCGCCCATGGCCAGAGCCGCGATCATAGCCCCACCCAGGCCCATAAGCTCATAGGTCCCGGTCACCGGCAGGCCCAGGCTGCGCAGGAGCATATTCGCGCACCCCAGACCCACCATGCAAAACAGAATGCAGGCCCCGATTCCGGTGCTCAACTTGTTCAAGACCCTGAGCTTATTTTTGCTCATACTTTTCTTTCAAGGCCATCATGTCCTGAAAGATCTCTTCTGCCGGCAACCCGGCCTCGGCAGCCTCTTTCTTCCACTCATCGATAATCGGGGAAACCGTAGCTTGCATCTGGCGCATTTCCTCTTCTGACAATCTGTCTACCTGGGTAGAATATTTGTCCTGGGCGTATTCCAGGGCCTCTTCCACATGACCGTCCATGTACTCTCCGGTCCATTCGGCCTGTTCCGGGCCCAGATCATCCATCACGTTTTGCACATCCGGGGGCAGGCTGTCCCAGACATCCTTGTTCATAACCACGGCAAAGGGATAGACTTGCAGATTTAATATGGTCTGGTACGGGCAGTACGCGGCAAAGTTAAAGTCCTGCAGCACTTCCAGGGAGGAGAGCAGTCCCTGAACCACCCCTTTTTGCAGGGCCTCCGGTGTCTCGGGCATAGGCATGGACACTGGGGTGGCCCCTAAAAGATCCAGGCTTCGGGATAGACTCCCAGAGGCCCTGATTTCCAGGCCCTTGAAATCCTCAAGCTTTGTAACCTGTTTCTTGGACATCAGGTTGGAAGGAGCAGAAGTAAACATGGTCAAGACTTTGACTTCGGAAAATTCTTCCGGTTCGTACATGGTGTAGATATCCCACAATACCCGGCTGGCGGTTTCGGCCGAGGTAAAGCCCACCGGCAGACCGGCTACGGAAGTCATGGGAAAGACACCGGGCTGGTAGGCCATACTCAGGCAGCCGATGTCCGCCTGGCCTTGTTTGACCCCCCGAAACATAGCCTTAGCCCCGAGTAAAGTCCCGCCGGGGAAAGTATTGATCTGCACCTTACCCTCAGTCCGCTCTTCCACCTCCGCCTTCCAGCGCTCCATCTGCACGCAGGGAAAGGTCGGAGCCGGAGGGAAATTGGCATAATTGAGCACAATCTCCTTGGCTCCTACGGGACCACTTATTCCCAGTACCAGCAAACAGGCCATCATCGCCAACACCTTGTTCATAACATCCTCCTTGGGTAAATGATGCATAAAAAAAGGCCGCAAGTTTCTTACTTGCGGCCCAACGGATCGTTTTCATGCCTGGAATATTTAGAAACCGTCCCTGTTTGGACCGCACATTACCCTTTGCCAGGGCCACCAAGCCCAAGCCAAAGGAGAACTCCAAAGAAAAAGGTCCAAGCAGTTGTTTTGAGGCATGAAAAAAATCATGGGCCAAATCTCACCTGCTGTCAAGATTTTTCAGCGCCCCGGAATATGTATTTGCACGCCTGAAGGATACTGGCTTGTTTTACTGCGGAGGGATACGGTCGAGAATGTCTATGGTTTGAAAGCTTTCCAGGGCTATCCAGGTCACGAACAGGGCGTAAAACCCAAGCAGGCCACATGCTTCCCAACGCGTGAGGACCATATGGGTGCGCATCATCAAAAAGAGAACCACGGTGGCTAAAGTGAGTACAGCCATGAGTGGGGCGGTGAGCGAAAAGTTTATTGTGGCTGTGCCGGCAATAAGAATGCCTATAGGTATACAACACAGCAGATCAAAGATGTTGCTGCCCAGGACATTGGCCATGCTGGTCAGGCTGCGGCCTTTCCGGGCCGTCCGGACGGAGACAAAAGCATCTGGCATGGAGGTCCCGGCAGCCACTATGGTTAGTCCCCAAAGGAAGTCCGGAGTATGCAGGATCTTACCGAAATTGACAGCAGACCGGACCAAGCCCTCCACTCCAATCAAGATGAGAACCAAAGCTGATAAGAGCTTCAACCAATCGGCTGCCGGCCGAATATAAGAAGCATCTACCTCTGATACAAACTCTATGCTGTCTTGGTACTGGATGAAAATATATACAGCATAAAAAGCCAGTGGCAGCAGGGCAAAGCCTCTGGTCATTTCCCCCAGCACCAAGCCATCCCTGGAGGGGAGTGGATGGTAAATGACGGCAAAAGAAAAAGTTAACAACATGACAGCTATGGCCATCATGTAGAACTGGCTTTCCTTATACACCAGGTCCCGATTTGAGATCAGCTGATATTTGCTCACCAAACCCGACAAGGCAGGAATAATCAAAATATTGAACAAGGCAGAGCCGACGATTGCCGAGACGCCGAGCTCAAAAGTATCATGAATCAAAGTGGAAACCACAACCGTGGCCAGCTCTGGAAAACTGGACCCAATGGCCACAATAATGGCTCCCTGCACAATATCAGGAAGCCCATAATGGATGGAAAGCCGTTCACTTGCCGTTTCCAGCAGGCCGCTTCCCTTCCACACCAAAGCAGTCCCCCCAATAGCGACCACAGTCCAGATCACGAGACTTAAAATCATAGGATTACTTGTATCTTGGAAACGACATGGGCAATACATGCATATTCTTTCTCATACAGATAATCGCGGTCAGTCATATGCGTAGTCCTTAATTTTTCCTGTCTGCATACAATGCAATCTCAACCTTCAACATAGCCTCCTTTAGGCTTTTATTGTTTACTTATGAACAATAAAAGATCCCCTCGGCCGTTAACGGCTGGGGGGTATTGTATTTACTGCCAAGCTATTGTTTTTTTAAACATCATACCAGCTCCTGTGCGTTTTGCTTTACACGGATGTTGAAACTTGATCCAATGAGGAAAATGTAAAAAGCATGGAGCCACTGTCAACATAGGACTCTTGGGTATGGTGTCTTCACGACAGGGTTGTCATCAAAGGTCTTGGCTTGGGCCTGGCCAAGGTGAAAGCCATAGTCCAGGCTCATAAGGGCTGGGTTGACGTCTCCAGCCAGTTTGGAGAAGGTTCGACATTTTGAGTCCATTTGCCCTGCTAAGTTTGATATGCTCCGAAATACCTTGAACACCTCCAGGCAACGCTTACGGCATTGGTTGAATAATCACCCGCGCATTAAACGAATGCTCTGGCGAAACGGGTGCCTGAAATTCCAGGTACAACCCGTGGCCCGGGGAATTGGAGTCGGCCTGTTCCTTGGCCTGACCCCGACCGTGGGCGCTCAGACCCTGCTTTTGGTCGCCGGATGTTTGGTCCTCCGCGCCAATTTACTGACCGCCTATGCCGTCTCCTGGATCAGTAATCCATTCACCATGATGCCCCTGTACTGGCTCTTCCACACCCTTGGCCGCACATTGTTTGCTTCATTTTTCCAGTTTGACCTCTTTACCTCCGAACTGCTGGACACTGCCTGGCGGGAGACACTCTACCTGGTTCTGGGCAGTCTGCTCGTGGCTATGCCTGCCAGCTTGGCCGGCTATATCATTTCCAGCTTCATGGGCAATTATCTTGTCCAGCACTTCAAACAACGAAAGCTTAAAAAATTCAAACCCATGCCTTAGTCAAGCTTTCGTCCAACCGGGGTTCAATGCAGCTCCAAATGAAACTTAATCATCACTCCCGCTCTCCCCTATCCAAACGGTTACTTTGCTCTTGCTAACTGGCGGGAATATGTATTATATCCTCTTTGGTTTTCGGGTCTGCTCCTCCCTGGTAGCAACCAAGAACCAAGCTCAATTGCTCCTTGCGGGGGTGGATAAAGACGTCATCTCCAGCATGTTTAGTTATTATCTTGTCCATTATATCCTAAGATCCTATTCAGTGGAGAGGATGAACATGATTTCCGTTCATAACCTGAGCAAGTACTACGACGGCTTCTGCGCAGTGGACAATATCAACCTTGAAGTGAACCAAGGAGAGATCGTCGGTCTTCTCGGTCCCAACGGGGCGGGCAAAACCACCACCCTGCGGGTACTGACCGGCTACCTGCGCCCCACCTCCGGGACCGTGCGGATCAAAGACATGAGCCTGGATCAGAACCTGATCAACATTAAGAAATGTATCGGCTACCTGCCTGAATCCGCCCCTTTGTACCAGAATATGCTCGTCTATGACTATTTAGGCTATGTCGGGCGGGTCAGGGATATGAGCACCCAAGACCTGAACAAGCGGATTCAGGAGCTGGTGGCTCAGTGCGGACTCAGGCAGATCATGCACAAACCCATCGGGGAGCTGTCCAGGGGTCTCAAACAACGGGTCGGCCTGGCCCATGCCCTGCTCCATGACCCGGAGATCCTGATTCTGGACGAGCCTACCTCTGGCTTGGACCCCAACCAGATCCTGGAGATCAGGTCCCTGATCAAAAACTTGGGCCACAATAAGACCATTATTCTGTCCACGCACATTTTAAGTGAAGCCGAGGCCACCTGCGACCGCATGGTCATTATTCACCAGGGCAGGATAGCAGCCGATGGAAGCCCGGACACCCTCAAACAGGGGGCGGCCGGCGGAGAGGTCAAACTGACCCTGGCCGGGGCCGGCCTGGAACAAGCCGCGTCCCTTCTGGCCCAAATACCAGGGGTGCAAAATGTGCACCCGGCCCCCGAGCCCAAGCCGGACAGCCTGGAGCTGACCATGGCTACCGATCCCCAGGCTGATCCCCGGGCGGATATCTATCGGGCGGTCAAGACCACGGATTGGGACATTCTGGAGCTGACCGGGCAAACCCGCAGTCTGGAAACGATTTTCAAGGAACTGACCCTAGAGCAGTAATCGAGGAGAAAGCTATGAGCGCCCTTGCCTCCACCTGGAGCAAAGAACTCAAGGACTACTTCGTCTCTCCCATCGCCTACATGGTCATCGCCATCTTTTTGCTGGTCACCGGCTGGTTTTTCTTCAGCACCTTCTTCATCCAGGCCCAGGCCAGCTTGCGGGCATTCTTCAACCTCCTGCCCATCACCTTTTCCCTGGTCGTTCCGGCTTTGACCATGCGTTTGTTCGCTGAAGAGTTCAATGTCGGGTCCTTTGAGGTCCTGGTCACCATGCCTTTAGGTCCGGTCCGGATTATCATAAGCAAGTTTTTGGCCGCTGCGACCATGGTGGCGGCCATGCTGTTGCCCACCCTAGCTTACCCAATCTGCGTGGCCATGCTCGGGGATCTGGACCCAGGACCGGTGATCGGAGGCTATCTGGGGGCCTTGCTCCTGGGTTCAGCCTTTGCGGCCATCGGTCTGTTCACATCCTCTTTAACCAGGAGTCAGATCATCGCCTATATCCTGGGGGCGCTCATCTGTTTCGGCCTCAGCCTCGTTGATCAGATGCTCTTTTTCGTTCCTCCGGCCATTATGGATGTGATTCAGAATCTGGGTGCCGGACACCATTTCCAGAGCATTGCCAAAGGAGTTATTGACTCCCGGGATCTCATCTACTTCGGCAGTCTCATCTTTCTCGGCCTCTATCTGACCACCCTCGCCATTCAAGCCAGAGAATAAGGAGTCAGCCCCATGCTGCACGGGACTTCACCAAGATACATCAAGTTTGGCCTCTACCTCCTTTTGGTCGTCCTGATCAATATCGCCGCCCAATCCGCTTTTGTCCGCTGGGACCTGACTGAAAACAATATTTATTCCCTGTCCCCGGTGAGCAAAGAAGTGGTGGGCTCACTCTCCGAGCCCTTGACCATCAAGGCCTTCTTCAGCCAGGAGCTGCCCCCGCCCTATAACACCCACAAGCAGTACTTTCGGGACATCCTGGTGGAGTATGCCCAGAATGCGAACCAAAACTTCAACTATGAGCTGATCGAGGTCCCGGCCCAATCCAAAGCCAAGCAACGTCAGGCTGAGGAGTATGGCATCCAGCCCATGCAGGTCCAGATCGTGGAAGAAGACGCCTTGAGTTACAAAAAGGTGTACATGGGTGCGGTGCTCATCCACGGGGATGCAGTGGAAAAGCTGCCTTCCATCACCTCCCCCCGGGACCTGGAATACAAGCTGACCTCTTCAATGCGCAAGCTGCAAAACAAAGTCAGCGCTCTTCTGGCCCTGGACAAGCCGATTCAGATCAAGCTCATTGTCTCTTCTTCCCTGTCTTCTATAGCCCCGGCCATCGGCCTGGAAGGGTTGTCGAACCTCCCGGAAAAAATCCGCAATGTGGTCGACACGCTCAATGCTGAAAACTACGGGAAGTTGAATTTCTCTCATCTGGATCCCAAGCAGTCCGACCTCCGGGAGCTGGTCTCATCCTATGACCTACAGGAGCTGCAATGGCCGGATATTCCAGATGCCGATATCTCGGCCGGCAGCGGGGCCATTGGGCTGGTAGTGGAACACGGGGATGCGCATCGCACCCTGTCCTTGCTCAATGTAACCCGGCTCCCCCTGCTCGGGACCCAATACAGTCTACTCGGCACCTCCCGCATCCAGGAGCTGATCAGCCTGAATATGAAGAGCCTGCTGGGCATCAACCAGGCCCTTGGCTATCTGGCCGGACACGGGACCCCGCCCATAAGCCCCATGAGCCGCTCCCAACGCCGGGACGGGCTCACCCTTCGGGCCTTCCAACAACTGGCTTCCGAGAACTACTCCCTGCAGGAGATCACTCTGGAGAAAGGCATCCCGGAGGGGTTAAACTGCCTGGTCATGGCCGGAGCCCAAGAACCGTTTTCCGATTATGAGCTCTTTCAATTGGACCAAGCCCTCATGCGAGGCACTAATCTAGCCATTTTCCAGGACAGCCTGGTCAATACCAGCCCCAATCCCAGGATGCCGCCCCGGTTTGAACCCAACAATACTGGATTGGAAAAACTCTTGAACCATTACGGCCTGGAGCTGGAAGAGGCCATTGTCATGGATGAAAACTGCTACAAGCAAAAGATGCCCCAAGAACAAGGGGGTGGGGAGCAACCCATTTACTTCGCCCCCTTGATCCGAAAAGACAATATCAATCACCAGCTTCCCTATCTGCGAAACATCAAGGGCTTGATAGCCTTTAAGAACTCACCGGTTCAGCTCCGGTCCCAAGAGCTGAAGGATAACGACCTGCATGGAGAGATTCTGTTTTCCTCCTCCAAGCAGTCCTGGACCCAAAGCGAGAACCTGACCCTCAATCCCCGGGCCATATCCCCGCCGGCCGGCCAGGAGGACATGCGCAGCTACCCCCTGGCCGCTCTGGCCTCCGGCCGTTTTCCCAGTTACTTTGCCGGGAAACAAATCCCGGCCCAAGAGCAGGCCAATGCCACGGGAACAAACGCCACCCAGTCCAATGCCACTGAAAATATTGTTTCCAACGACTTGGCCTCTTCCCTGACCGCCCCGGATACAGTCCTGGATAAGGGCCAGCCCGGTCAAGTCCTGCTCATAGGCTCTGCAGCCATGCTGTCGGACACCGTCCTGGACCAGCAGGGCCAAGGACCCAACTCGGTCTTGATCATGAACTTGATCGATGCCTTAAACGACCGCCCCCAAATGGCCGCCTTGCGCAGCAAGGGACAGCAACTCAACCCCTTGGAAGAGACTTCAAGTACGGCTAAAACGGTCATCAAGGGTCTGAACATCATCGGCCTGCCAGTATTGACAGGTATGTTCGGACTTCTGGTCTGGGGCCTGCGCAACAGACGCAAGAAACGCATCCAGCACATGTTTGAATAAACAACACAGGATGGGCATATGAAAGGAAAAAAAGAATACATCATAGTTGTCCTGCTCATCATCGGTCTGGGCGTGTTCATCTGGAGGGACCGCACCGACCAGGTCCACTACCAGCTGCCCGATATTCAACCTTTGAAGTCTTCGGAGATTTCCAGAATCGAGCTGGAAAAGGGAAATGCTACAGTGAGGATTGAGAAGACAGGCCAGGAGTGGGTTGTCCATCCCGGCCAATTTCCGGCCCAAAAGGGAAAGGTGCAAAGAGCCCTGCAGGCGGTGGCCGACCTCCAACTCACCGCCCTGGCCTCTGAGAGCGGTCACTATCAGCGCTATGGCCTGGACCAGAACTCAGCCGTGCACGCCCGGGCCTATACAGACCAAAAGCAGGTGCGCGCTTTGTATGTGGGTAAGACCGCCTCGTCGGCCGGCAATACGTATGTGCGTCTGCCGGATGACCCTGCCGTGTATCTGGCCCAGTCCAACCTTCGAGTGGCCCTGGATCGGGACAAAAACTCTTTCGTGGACAAGACCGTCCTTTCCTTCCCATCTGCAGACATTGAAAAAATACAAATAGTCGCCAACAATGATCAGGTGCAGCTCAGTCGGAGGCAAAGGGAAACGGCCGACCAAAACGCCACAGCTTCCCCCTCTTCTGTATCCAACTGGAGGGATGCATCCGGTGGCCAGGCAGACAAAGAAACAATAGATGGACTCCTGAACCGGTTAGCCGGTCTTCAATGCCAGAGATTCATGGAAGACAAGATCCCCGATGATTTCCCGGAACCTTCTACGCACATAGTTCTGCAAAATGGTGACAAATTGGAACTCAAGCTCTTCTCAGGAGAGTTGCCTGAAGAAGAGGGTACCGTGGCCGTATCTTCCCAGAGCGAATATCCCTTTGTCCTCTCTTCATTTAATAGCCAACAGGTGGTCAAAAAAGTAACCGCGTTGCTTTCTGAAAATCCCGACAAGTCCCCGGAGGCGTCATCTGGGGAGGGAGAATAAAACAATCCAGGCTCGATAATGACCATATATGACGAAAAAAAGCGCATGCACTTCAAAGGGCGCAAAGGACCCTATCCCTCCGCTCTGGAGGCCGCCCGTTCCACCCAAGAAACGGAGCCAACACCGCAATGTCAGTCCCAATCCTATAAGTTGGCCTTTCAGGACAACGATTTTCTCCTCTGGGACGAACTCCGGCCCACTCGAATCCAGCTTGAGATTTTAAAGACCGAGCTCATGCTCCAGGACTACCAGATCGACTCTACCGTTGTGGTCTTTGGAAGCGCCAGGATCCAGGATCCGGATCAGGCCCAGCAGAAACTGGATCAGGCTGAGGAAAAGCTGGGCCTGGACCCGGGCAATGCCGAACTGATCCAAGAACGAAATGCCGCCCGCAAGGCGCTGCAAAACAGCCGCTACTATACCCAGGCCCGCCGCTTGGGCCATCTCATTTCCCAGTCCACTCCGAAAGGCCGGATGTTGGTTATCACCGGCGGAGGACCGGGCATTATGGAGGCGGCCAACCGAGGAGCCCATGATGTTCAGGCCCAGTCCATAGGGCTGAACATTGTACTTCCCCACGAGCAGGTCCCCAACACATACATCACCCCGGAACTGTGCTTTCGTTTTCACTACTTCGCCACTCGTAAGATGCATTTTTTGATGCGGGCCAGGGGACTTGTGGCCTTTCCCGGAGGATTCGGGACCCTGGACGAGATCTTTGAGACCCTGACTCTGTTGCAGGTCCAAAAGATAAAGCCCATCCCGGTCATCCTGTTCGGACCGGAATTCTGGACCAGGATCATCGACTTTGAGGCCCTGGTGGATGAGGGGACCATCTCCCCATCGGACCTCCGTCTCTTCCAATACGTGGAAACTGCAGACCAGGCCTGGGAGATCATCTCCAATTGGAACGGCCTGCCCGATTCATGAGCCCAGACTCTTTCTTCTTCACTTCCTCCCACAACGCGTCCTTTTCCTGCATGGTCAGACCCGACCAGTCCAGGCCCCTTTCCCGGGCCAGATCCAGCATGGCCTCAAAACGGCCGATGAACTTGAGGTTGGCCTTGTGCAAAGCTGCATTGGCCTTGACTCCCTGCCTGCGCCCGTATTCAACCAAGGAAAAGAGGATGTCCCCGAACTCCTCTTCCAAACGTTCTTGATCTCCTGAGGTCAGGACCTGCCTTAATTCCCGGCATTCCCGTTCCAGGGCGTTCTCCTGTTCTCGGTTTGATTCCCAGGTAAAACCAGCCTTGGCTGCCTTGGCATGCAACCGGTAGGCCCTGAGTAAGGGAGGCAACGAGGCTGGAATTGAGCCCACTGAAGCCCGGGCATAGTCCGTAGCCTCAGTATTGCCCTTTTCCCGCCTCTTGACCTCCTCCCACTTCTGATGCAGCTCCTCCCGAGTGGAGCACTGCCCATCGGCAAATACATGAGGATGCCTGTCCTTCATCTTCCCGGCGTTGGCCTCCCATACCTTCTGGAGACCAGGGATTTGATCCCTGTCCTGCAAAAGACGACAGAGGAAAAAAAGGAGAAAAAAGACATCCCCGAGTTCCTCGGCAACTTCTTGTCCCCAAGCCCCGCGCCGAATGGCATCTACCAGCTCAAAAGTCTCTTCCAGTATATAGTCGCCAAGGCTCTCCGGAGTCTGCTCTTTATCCCAGGGACAGCCTTGCGGTCCGAGCAAAGAATCAATGACTTCCAACACGGCTTGCGGCGAATTCTCCGACATCTGCTATCCTCCATGATCTTTGATCAACCCTTTGAATTTTCATTCTGCCTTCTTCTTTCAAACATCAATCGCGTCGAAGGTCTACAGCAGATGAGAACGCTTAGACCAGACGCGAAATGCATTTCTACTCCACCGCCATTCCCGTCAGATGGCCGCGCCTTCCGTCCTCAAGTCCGTCCATGTTTCCAGCTTTGATGCAAATCTCGACTCTTGTCTGCAAAGGATTCTTTGAGCCCATCCGGGATCAAGACAATCATTTCTTGAGTCAAAAGATTCAGATAAGGGGACAGTTTTGAACCGGCCACCCAATGAGATCGGGGAGAAACAAAAAGGGTCAGAACAAACAGGAGGAGGCAACTGATCAAAAGACCTTTGGCCAGCCCCAGAACGCCACCCCCCAAACGATCGATCCAGCCCAAAAGGACGGCATGCAAGAACTTGCGCAACAAGACTCCCAACATGACCACGCCGACATACACAGCAAAAAAAAGGCCCAAATACCCCAGACCGGCCGCAATTTGAGGATTATTCACCGCCTGTTGCACAAAAGCTGCCGCTTCCGAAGCATAGCGGCCAGCCAAAACAAAGCCAGCTAGCAAGGCCACCAGAGAGCTTACCTCCCGCACAGCTCCCTGCCACAACCCCCGCAGCAAAGCCAGCCCAATGATTAAGGCAAAGACAATATCCAAGCCGTTCACGTCATCACCCCCTGAAACAGTTCATAACAGATTTGCCAAAAGCAAAGCTGAATAGAGACCAAACATACGTTGAGGCCGAGTGCAGTGCAAGAACCTGGTATCCAGCCTGCTGATGTGCAAAACCCAGAACAATCCCAGCCTCCTGATCAGCACTCCTTGACAGCCAGCTCAGGAGTGCCTAATTTCCTTTCTCACATTCATTTCACGAAGGAGACTGTTTATGGCTTATGATATTAAGTTGGTCAAGCTTATTAATGGCGACATGGTTTTGGGCAAGTGGGACGAAGAGGGGCAGAAACTCAAAGACCCGGCCATCCTGCAAACCATTCCCACCCAGCAAGGCGGAGTGCAAATGGCTTTGCTCCCCTTTGGATATCCATTCGACAATGAAGTCAGCGGCGAAATCGACCTCAAGCATGTGATCTATGTGTATCAGAACCTGCCGGACGATTTAAAGAACAAGTACATAGAGGCCTCCAGCAACCTGACCATTTCTTCGGCCAACGACCTGCGCAACCTCCAGGGCATGGCCGGCGGAGGTCAACAGGGCGGCGGTATGACCAATATCAGCGATCTGCTCAAGGGGTAATTGCCCTCACTCGATGTCCGCTGATTCTTATGGTTTTATCGTAGGAATGCGGCACCGATGAGTGTGACATTCCCGGGCAGGAACATCTTTCCGGACCCTCGAATCTTGGTCCGGGGGCAGGCTTGATCCGGGACAAGAATCCAGAGAAGAAAGATTGACTTTCCCCTGGGTTGTCCGGCATTCACTTGCACTTTCCAGATCAAGCAAAGCTTCTATGAGCTATGCTGCCAAGTGAGTGCCGGACCGGGCAATGACAGAAGGGAAAACTCCATACATTTCATTATAGAACCAACATTACCACATATTTGCTAACTCTATGAAATAGAAGTCAGCGCAGCCAGAGGCGGCGCTGACTTGGATGCAAAGAGCCGGCCCCAACAACTCCAGCACACCACGGCATGCCCCAAACCCAGCAATACCCTCTTTTATCTCTGCTTCCCCGGCCCAGTCACTACCTCGGCACCGAATACAACTCGGCCATCAAGGATCCGGCCCAGGTCTCGCTGCGTTGGGGATTGGCTTTTCCAGACCTTTATGAAGTGGGAATGTCCCATTTAGGGCTTAAAATCCTGTATCATATCTTGAACACCGATCCCCAGATATGGGCTGAACGGGTTTTCGCTCCTTCCCATGAGGCCTCCGAAATCATGCGGGCCGAGAAGAGTTCCCTTTGCACCCTGGAATCACACACACCCTTAAATAATCTGGACATCCTCGGGTTCAGCCTCACCCACGAGCTCTGCTACACTACCGTGTTGTTCATGCTCGATCTGGCCGGCCTTCCCTTTCGGCGCTCCCAACGGAACGCAGGCCATCCCCTGTTGGTGGCCGGGGGCGGTGCCTGCTTCAATCCCGAGCCCATGGCCCCTTTTTTCGATCTCTTTGTCATCGGAGACGGCGAAGAGGTGGTCTTGGAGCTCAGCAAGGAAGTTCTGCAGGCCCAAGAAGCCCAAACATCCAGGGAAGAACTTTTAGCCCGTTTGCAGCACATACCCGGGATTTACGTCCCCTCCCATTTCCGCATCCCCGACCCAGTCCAGGGTCCTTTTCCCTCTGCCACGGAGAGCAAAAAAGTGGAAAAAAGGGTTCTGACCGATCTGAACACAACCTTTTTCCCCACCCAACAGATCGTGCCCTTCGGCCAGGCGGTCCACGACCGCCTGACCTTGGAAATCGCCCGTGGTTGTACCCGTGGATGCCGCTTCTGTCAGGCCGGAATGACCATGCGCCCGGTCCGGGAACGCAGCCTTTCACAGCTGGATAGCCTGCTGCACAGTGGGCTCAGTTGTACCGGCTTTGAAGAATTCTCCTTTTTGTCCTTAAGTACTGGCGATTTTTCTCAACTGGAGGCCCTGTTTGCCCAAAGCCTGGCCCGCTGCCGGGAAGAGCAGGTAGCCATTTCCCTGCCATCCCTGCGGGTGGGATCCCTGAATCCCGGTCTGATGCACAGTATGGCTTCCCTGCGGCGGACCGGGGCCACCCTGGCTCCGGAAGCCGGAAGTCAGCGCCTGCGACAAGTTATCAACAAAGGGATCACCGAAGAAGCCCTCCTCCAGCATACTCAAGACCTGTTTGTCTCCGGCTGGAAACGGCTGAAACTCTATTTCATGATCGGGCTGCCTACAGAGACGGAACAGGATCTGCAAGCCATCTACGATCTGTGCCTCCAGGTCCTGGATACAGCCGGAGCAAACAAAAAAAAGATCCAGCTCACCGCTTCCATCGCCCTGTTCGTGCCCAAACCACACACTCCGTTTCAATGGGTTTCCCAGGACGACATCCAAACGGCCAACCACAAAATTGCCTTTCTGCAAAGCCTCTTCCGCCGACCAAAGAATCTGGTATTGCGCTGGCATGATCCATACATGAGCGCCATAGAAGGCGTTTTCTCCCGGGGAGACAGATCCTTGGCCCGGATTGTGGAAGAAGCCTATGCCCAAGGGGATATCCTGACCAGCTGGCAGGAGCACTTTCATTTTTCCCTTTGGGAGCGGGTCCTGAATATGCACCAGACGGACATCTCTTCCTGGATCAAGGCCAGGGAGCACAATGAGATCCTTCCCTGGTCGCACATCAATTGTGGAATTCGCCCCGACTTCCTGGTCCAGGAATGGGAAAGGGCCTTGCAGGAAGCCGAGACTTCCGACTGCCGCTACCACAGCTGCAGCCAGTGCGGGGTATGCACCCTGGGCCGGGAGTCCGGCCAATTGGCCGAACAGGCCCGCAAAAAGCCCATTCGTCCAGTTGTCAACCAGGACCGGCGGGATCAGGAGGAAGGGGAACGCCTCGAGATTGCAGGCCAATCCAGCCCTGGCTGGGAACAAAAGTCCGAAAACCTGGTCTTGAGTTTTGAAAAGAAGGGTCCGGCCGCTTTTTTAAGCCAGCTGGAACTGCAAACTGTTTTTGAGCGTCTCTTTCGCCGCGCGGGCCTGCCCTTGAGCTTTTCACAGGGTTTTCACCCCATGCCCCGCCTCTCCTTTGGCCGGGCCCTTCCAGTTGGCGTGTCCAGTCAAGAAGAGACCTGCATGGTCGGACTTCACCAGCCCTTCATCGATGGGGATGTATGCACCCGTCTGAATCGGTATTCCGTGGCCGGCTTGATCTTTACCGGGGCTCAAAGCGTCCCTCCAGGGTCCAGACTGAAGCAACCCCGGTATGAACATTTCGAGCTCTTATTTCATGGGATACAAACTGAACAGGAAATCGGACCCTGGAAGGACTTTGACCAGGCTGTAGACTGGACAGTCGATCGTCGGACTAAGAAAGGCATTCGGCCTGTCGATTTGCGATCCAGGGTGCACAAAATCTCCATCCATCCCCCTGACCGGGTGGACCTGACATTTGACTGGGAACCCGGCTACGTAAGCCCCCTCTTTTTTGTGCGCACCCTCCACCCCGGCCTGGACCCCAGGGCTTATACCCTGACCAAGATCAAACCTGCGCAGGATGAAGAAGTTCTTTGATCCTCCCCGGGTCCCTTTCATGAAGCACAAAAGACCAGGCCTATGATTTTGGGGTGCCGATCACCAAAACCGGAACGCTCGAACGACTGACCACGCCCTGGGCCACCCCTCCAGTCCGGGGACCGCGCAACTTGCCATGACCCCGCCGTCCCATAACCAGCATATCATAGTCTCCACTCTCAATCTCATCCAGAATGGATTCCACCGGGTTGCCGATGCGGATCAAGCTATATTCAGGGTTAACTACCGATTGGACGTTCTCGGCCTTGAGTTTGAGAATGAGGCTGCGGATATGATCGCGGGCCATTTCTTCCGCCCGTTCTCGACCCTCGCGGGTTAATTGGTCCCTGCGGCCGCTGTCGTCGGTTTTACGGCCGGTGACCGGCACCCCGGAATAACCCGGTCCATACCCGCACAACAGGCTCGGACCCCCGGTAAAGTTGAGCTCCTTGGGCAGCTCCGGCAAGACATGCAGGCAGACAACTCGAGCATTGTTCTGTTTGGCCAGAGCAGCTGCATAGCGCAGGGCCTGCCATGCGTTTTTGGAAAAATCTGTTGCCAAGAGAATCTTCTTGATCTCTAATTCCATAGAAAACATCCTCCCTTCAGGATCAAACATCGACCAAAGCCTGTATCGGGCTCTCGATAACGTTTTTTAGATATAACACGGCAATAATTGCAAATCAATCTCGCATCCACTCAGGCCTGCACGGGCTGCTTCTTGACTTGAAAAGCCTGGGAATTCAGGGCTGGCTTGACGGTGTGCCCAATTTCACCTACAAAATGTTTCTTTACCCAGAGTCATCAACCAAACCTACATCGTAAGCATTCAGCCCTTTTTGTCCAAAAGTTCAAGGAGCCTTTCTCAGCCAGGCGGTGACCAGCCCTTCAGCTCATAACTGGCCTGAACCACATATTGGGACTGATACGAAAGACAACCAAACAGCCATAATCAGGCCTTCAGTGCCTCGCTTTGAAAGGCCCCCTGAACAGATACCCTAAATCAGCTTTCCTGATGCAAACGGAGTACCTAGCGTTGGCCAAGAAAAATAAACAAAGCGCCTCTCAGAGCCAAGTCCTGCAACAACGCCAAGAAAAAGCGGCCTTTCTGGAAGATGCCGGGGTTGATCTTTTTCCCAACAATTTTCAGAAAACCCGGGATATCGCCTCGGTTCTTCAAGCCTATGAGCAGATGCCGGCCCAAGACTTGGAACAGGAGAGTACCGAGCTTGCTTTGGCCGGCCGCATTGTGGCCTTGCGCTCCTTTGGGAAAGCCACCTTTTTGCATATCCAGGACCAGTCCGGACGCATGCAGGTCTTTGTGCAAAGGGACACCGTGGGCCAGGAGGAATACACCAAGTTTAAGAAATTTGATATCGGGGATATCATCGGAGTCCAAGGGACCCTGTTTCGGACCAAGACCGATGAGCTGACTGTTAATACCACCAAGGTCCAGCTCCTGAGCAAATCTTTCCGGCCCTTACCGGAGAAATATCACGGGCTCAAAGATGTGGAGGCCAGATATCGGCAGCGCTACGTGGACCTCATCGTCAATCCCCGGGCCAGGAATATATTTCTGACCAGGAACCGGATCATTCGGCTCATGCGCGATTTTTTAGATGCCAAGAGCTTCATGGAAGTGGAAACCCCCATGATGCAGCCCATTCCCGGCGGGGCCACGGCCAAGCCCTTCCAGACCTATCACAATGCGCTGGACATGACCCTGTATCTCAGAATCGCCCCGGAGTTGTATCTGAAAAGACTCCTGGTTGGGGGCTTTGAGAAGGTCTATGAGATCAACCGCAACTTTCGCAATGAAGGCATCTCCACCCAGCACAATCCAGAATTCACCATGCTTGAGTTCTATTGGGCTTACGCCACCTTTCACGATCTCATGGATCTCACCGAGGAGATGTTCGCTTTCTTGGCCGGGGAAATCCTGGGCACCACGCAGCTGACCTATCAGGAAAAAGATATTGATCTCACCCCACCCTGGAACCGGCTATCCTTTTATGAAGCTTTGGAAAACATCGGGGGCCTCCAGCCGAGCCAGTATCAAGAGCAGGAGAAGGCCAAGGATTTGGTCCGAAAATTGGGTGAAAACGTGCAAATCAACGAGACTCTGGGTAAGATTCAAGCCAAGCTTTTCGATCTTCTGGTCGAACCCAAACTCATCCAGCCCCATTTTATCTATCATTACCCGACCGATATTTCTCCCTTATCCAGGAGGAATGAGCAAGACACATCTGTTACTGATCGTTTTGAATTGTTTATCACCGGCCGGGAAATGGCCAATGCCTTTTCTGAACTCAACGACCCCAGGGATCAACGGGAGCGTTTCGAGGACCAGGCTCAAGCCAAAGCCCAGGGCGATGAGGAGAGCCATTTCATGGACGATGATTATATCCGGGCCCTGGAATACGGCATGCCACCGGCGGCGGGTGAAGGCGTGGGGATCGACCGTCTGGTTATGCTTTTTACCGACTCCCCCTCGATTCGGGAAGTCATTCTCTTTCCCCACCTCAAACCCGAAGTATCACCCGACTGATGCGTTTTGAACTGTTCATAGCCTTGCGCTATCTCCTGTCCAGGCGCAAACACGGTTTTATCTCCGCCATTTCTTTGATTTCTGTTTTGGGGGTAGCCCTGGGTGTAGCAGCCTTGATCGTGGTTCTTGGAGTTATGAACGGATTCAGCGACAACTTGCGGGACAAGATCCTGGGGGTAAACGCCCATATCATTGTCACCAACATAAGCGGCCCGTTTTCCGAGTATCGGGATTCTCAGGAGAAAATAGAAGACATTCATGGCATTGAGGCCAGCATGCCCTTTATCTACACTGAGGTCATGCTCAGCACCCGCCAAGGAGTCAAAGGAGCGGCAGTGCGGGGGATTGATCCCCAGCAGGCAGGCTCGGTCATGGGTGTGGGAAAAGACATGATCCAGGGGGAGCTGGCCGATCTGACCGCCTCCGGTGACTTGCCCGGGATTATCCTGGGCAGTGCCCTGGCGGCCAGGTTAGGGGTTAGATCCGGGGATACGGTGAACATGCTCGTTCCCAGCGGTCGCAGCACGGCGGCAGGCTTTACCCCTCAAATCAAGACATTTAACGTATCCGGAATGTTTAAGACCGGGATGTACGAATACGACTCTTCCCTGGCCTATATCAGTCTGCAAGCCGCTCAAGAAAGCCTGGGCTTTCAGAAAGACCTGGTGTCCGGCCTGGAGGTTCGCATCCAGGACGTCTATGCCGCAGAAAAAGTGGGGAAACGTATTGAGCAACAGCTCAGTGGGGGGTACGTGGTCCAAACCTGGATGGACATGAATCGCAGCCTTTTTTCAGCCCTGAAATTGGAAAAAACAGCCATGGCCGTCATTCTGGTCATGATCGTTCTGGTAGGCTCATTTAGCATCATAACCACTCTGATTATGTTGGTTATGGACAAAAAGCAAGATATTGCCGTTTTGATGTCCCTGGGGTGCCAGCCCAGTCACATCAAGCGCATCTTTATGCTCCAGGGGAGCATAATCGGGGTGGTAGGTACCGGGCTCGGTTTTTTAGCTGGGTTATCCATAAGTGCCCTGCTCCAAAAATACCAGTTCATCAAGCTTCCCAGTGATGTCTACTACCTGGACCATCTTCCGGTAAAATTGGAACTTTTAGACCTGGGGCTCATTGGGGTGGCCGCCCTGGTGTTATGTTTTGCAGCCACCATATATCCGGCCAGGCAGGCCGCCCGGGTCCAGCCGGCAGAGGTGTTGCGGTATGAATGAAGCCCTGCTCTACGATGTGCAGGATGTAAGCAAAACAGTTCCCGGTCCAAAAGGAGATGTGACCATCCTGCACGATATCAGTATGGGTATTGCCCAACAGGAGAGTATATCTATTGTCGGGGCCTCGGGATCAGGAAAGACAACACTGCTCCATCTCCTGGGTGGACTGGACATTCCCAGCTCTGGCCGCATCATGTTCCACGGTCAAGACATCGCCGCCTATTCCTGGTCCAAACTGACAGATTTTCGGAACTCTCAAATCGGTTTCGTCTTTCAGTTTCATCATCTCCTGCCCGAGTTTTCGACTTTGGAAAATGTGGCCATGCCCGGTCTTATCCATTCTTCCAACCGCAAAAAAAACATGGCCCGGGCCAGGGAAACATTAAATCTGGTCGGCCTCAGTGGACTTGAGCACCAGCCGGTTGCCACTCTGTCCGGAGGAGAGAGACAACTAGCGGCCATAGCCAGGGCTCTGCTCCTGCAGCCGCACGTGATTTTGGCTGACGAACCAACTGGCAACCTGGATGAAGACAATGGAGAACGGGTTGGTGATCTCCTTGTGTACTTAAATAAGGAAATGGCCACCACCTTGATCGTAGTCACCCACAACTTGGCCCTGGCCCGGAAAATGCGGCGTCAGATCCAACTGCGATCCGGAGCCCTCTATGAAAACTGATCTTAGCATATTCCGATTCCGAGGCATGAAAATTTTTCTTTTTTTTGTCCTCTGTATCCTTCTTTTCCCCCTACACCAAGCTCTGGCTGCGGATCAGGACCAAAAGCTGATTGTTTTTCCCTTTGCCGTGAACGCCCCGGATGAATACTCCTACCTTGGCCAGGATGTTCCCTCCCTGCTTCGGGATGAACTCCGAAAACGAGGCTTTCAAGTCGTGTCAGACTCCCAAACCCAGGCCGAACTTGAGGAAAGTGGAGTTGAAGAGCTCAACACCTCAACCGTGAAAGATCTGGCTTTACGGGCAACTGCCGATTATGCCCTATATGGGAGCATGAATCAGGTCGGCACGGCTTTGAGTCTCGACGTCCGGCTCATCGATCCCCTGTCCACTGCACCGCCTCGAGCCTTCTACGCTACTGCCCAGGAGCTTATAAATCTTCAACCCACCCTTTCAGATATTGCCGACAAGCTGCAAAACAGCCTTCAACGCAAAAAAACAATAGCTCAAATAGAGGTTCAAGGGAATGAAGTCTTGGGCGACGATGTCGTCCTTATGCGATTGCAGCTGCAAGAAGGTGATGAGTACTCCCCAGAGGCCTTAAATGAAGAAGTAAAACGACTTTATGAGACCGGGTATTTTGACGATGTCCGGATCTACACCGACCAGACCGCCCAGGGGCTCAAAATCACCTTTGAAGTTGAGGAGCGTCCCCTTTTGGCCGGGATCGAGGTCCGGGGAAACTCAGCCATTGATGACGACGACATCCGGGAGGCCATGAGCTCCAAGCCAAACTCCGTCCTCAACCCCAAACTCTTAAGCCAGGATCTGGATACTATCCGGGAGCTGTATCGCAAAAAGGGGTACTATCAAGCTCAGCTAGACTACTCCCAGGTTGAGACCGGGACCGGCAAAGCCAAACTTGTTTTGGATATCGACGAAGGGGACAAGCAGTATATCACCAAGATCCAAATAAAGGGAGCCGATAAAATCGACGAGGGCGAGCTCAAGGACCAATTGGCCTTGTCCGAACGGGGCCTGTTCTCCTGGATAACCGGCGGAGGAGTCCTGCGGGAAGAGGCCCTGGATCGGGATGTGGCCGCCCTGGAGGCTTACTACGCCAACCGTGGTTTTATGGACGTTCGGGTGGGACACCCGGAAGTATCGTATGAAGATGATGGAATCCACATCACCTTTCAGGTCCAAGAAGGGCCGCGGTACACCGTCGGACAGGTGGACTTGCAGGGAGACCTGATCGTGGATGAAGATACGCTATTAAAGATCATTCAAATGGACGACCTGGCCCAGGAGGACAAACCCTTTTCCCGCTCTACACTCCGCCAGGACGGCCAGGAACTGGCGGATTTTTATTCCAATTACGGCTATGCCTTTGCTCAGGCCAGCCCGGCCCTTCGCAAAAACAGCGATGACAATACTATTGACGTCAAGTTCAACATAACCAAAAATCAACAAGTGTATATCCGGCGGGTGACTATTGCCGGAAACCAAAAGACCCGGGACAATGTGATCCGCCGCCAACTGCATCTCACAGGAGGCGAACGCTTCAGCGGACAAAAGTTAACCTTGTCCAAACAACGTCTGACCCGCCTGGATTACTTCGATGATGTGGAAGTGGAAACAATCCCCACTTCAGACCCGGAACTTATGGATATCAAGGTCCAGGTCAAGGAGAAATCCACAGGATCTGTGAGTGCCGGAGCCGGTTTTTCCAGTGTGGACAGGGTCTTTTTTACCGGGCGCATCCAGGAGCGCAATCTGTTTGGGAAGGGATATGACTTAAGCTTCATGGGCAGCTTCAGCTCCGTGACCACCAGATTCATGGCCAGCTTCTGGAACCCTCACCTCTACGACGGGCCTGTGGGTGCAGGTGTAGACCTGTTCAACATCCGCCGGGACTATGACGACTACGACCTGGACACCATCGGGGGAAAGCTGAAGTTCGCATATTCCCTCGGTACCTATACCCGCCTGTTTTGGAACTACAGTTTACAGGAGTACGAAGTAACCGACATAGAAGAGGGTGCCAGTGACCAAATAAAGGACCTGGCCGGGACAAACCTGGCCAGCAAGGCCGCAGTATCGGCAACCCGGGATACCACCGATCGCCGCCTCAACCCCACCAGGGGAACGAAAAACACCCTTTCCCTGGAATACGCCGGCGGTCTTCTGGGCGGAGACGACGAATTCATTAAACCTGAATACGAGTTCAGCTACTTTCATCCTCTGTTCTGGAAATTCGTGTTCAACTGGCATTGGAAACTGGGATGGCTTTTTGAAAACGGCGAAGAGGACGTCCCGGATTACGAGCGCTACTATCTGGGAGGGATCAATACCGTCCGGGGCTATGACTGGCGGGATATTTCCATAACCGATGATGAGGGCGACGATATCGGTGGGTACAAGAGCTTTTACAGCAATGTGGAGCTGGTCTTCCCCTTAAAAGAAGACATGGGGCTTTTGGGGGTGTTCTTTTTCGATGCCGGCGAGGTTTGGGATAAGGACGAAACACTCGATATGGACTTATATAAGAGTATAGGAGCCGGAGTAAGGTGGAACTCGCCAATGGGCCCTCTGCGCCTGGAATACGGATATCCCCTGGATGATCTGAAGGATAATAACGGCAAGTTCGAATTCACCATCGGGCAATTCTTTTAAAAAATATGTTATCGTCACGGAGGAATTTTTATGTTGAAATCCTTTTCTTTCCTTGGCCTCGTTCTTTGCTTCCTGCTTTTGCTGCCAACTATCCTCCAGGCTGAAGACATAAAGCTTGGAGTTGTTGATTTACAGGAAGTCATGGAAAAATCCGAGCCCGGACAAAAGGCTATCAAACAATTGCAATCCGAGTTCACGGAAATGAAGAGTGAATTGGATAAAAAAAAGGGGGCTATTGATAAGCTGCGACAGGAAATGCAAAAGCAGAGCCTGGTCCTCAGTCAAGAAGCGCAGTTGGACAAAGAAACGGAATACAAGCAAAAGGTTCGAGACTTTCAAAGCTTGTATCAAAACTATCAGCGCAAAATGCAACTCAAGGAACAAAAGCTCAGGGAGCCAATCATCGAAAAACTGGTCGGCATCATTAAAGACTATGGCCAAAAACACGATTACACTCTGATTATGGACAAGAAAAACAGCGGCGTGGTCTATAACAGCAAGACCATCGAGATCACCAAACCGGTGATTGCAGAACTGAATAAGGTCTGGAAAAACAAAAACTAAGGACCTGCACATCATGTCCTGGACCACACAAAACATAGCCCGGCACCTGGACCTGACCTACCGGGGCGGGGACATCGAAATATCGGGGTGTAATACCCTGGAAGAGGCCAAAGAGGATGAGGTAAGCTTTCTGGCCAACTCCAAATACAGCAAGCTGCTGGACAAAACCCGGGCCGGGGCTGTTGTCCTGGCCCCTGATCAGGCCACCAGGCGGGACAATGTCTATGTCAGCCAAAACCCATATTACGACTTTGCCCGTATTGTGCAGCTTTTTGCCCGGCCCCAGGGCTGCTGGCAGGGACACAGCCGTTTGGCCTTTATCCATGACCAGGCCCGGGTTTCGGACCAAGCTACGATCTATCCCTTCGCCTTCATCGGTCCGGATACTGTTGTCGGCCCGGGGAGTGCTATATCCAGCGGGGCATATATCGGTGAAGGCTGCTGTATCGGCCGGGATTGTGTCATATCCGCCAACTGCTCCATCATGGCCGGAAGTATCCTCGGCGACAGGGTGGTTCTGCATTCCGGTGTCGTCCTGGGCAGCGATGGGTTCGGATTCGCCCAAAGCAGTGACCATATGCAAAAGGTACCCCAAATCGGCCGAGTGGTCATTGAGGATGATGTGGAAATCGGGGCCAACTCCACCGTGGATCGGGCGGCCCTGGGCGAGACCCGCATCGGCCAGGGGACCAAAATCGATAACCAGGTTCAGATCGGACACAATGTCCGTGTGGGTAAAGGCTCTGTTATCGTGGCTCAGGTGGGAATCGCCGGGAGCACCAATATTGGTGATAAGGTTATTCTGGCCGGACAGGTTGGCATCGTTGGCCACCTGAGCATTGGAGACGGCTGCCGGGTAGGAGCTCAATCGGGAATCAATAAGTCCATCCCCCCCGGTACCGATGTCTCCGGCTCTCCGGCTATGGATCACCGTCAATACCTGCGCTGCGCCACCTTGCACCAGAAATTGCCGGAAATATATCAACGCATGAAAGCCCTGGAGTCAGAGGTGAAGTCTTTGCGCTCCTTATTGCAGGCAGGAGGTCCCAGCCATGACGATGCCTGAGGCCGGTCTGGTCAGTTCTCAAATTTTGGGGCTCTTGCCTCATCGCTATCCATTTCTATTAGTGGACAAGGTGGTGTCCTTTGAGCCGGACACGGCTTTGGAGGCCATAAAGAACGTGACCATCAACGAGCCTTTCTTCCAAGGCCACTTTCCGGGATATCCGGTCATGCCCGGCGTGCTCATTGTGGAGGCCCTGGCCCAGGCCGGAGGCATCCTGGTCATCAAGAGCCAATCTGAGATCCCGAGGAACAAGATTTTTCTGTTCAGCGGCATTGAGAAGATGCGCTTTCGAAAACCCGTATACCCGGGAGACCGTCTGCATCTATTTGCCACCTCATTACGGCACAGGCAAAATATCTGGAAAATGCAGGTCGAGGCCCGGGTGGACGAGCGTATTGCCGCCCAGGGAGTGCTCACTGCGGCCATGGTGGATCGCGATGCCGACCAGGAGGACGCCTCCTGATGAATGACGCCATCCATCCAACAGCCATTGTCCACCCTCAGGCCAAGCTCGGCCCCCGGGTCAGTCTCGGAGCCTTTTCTATAGTCGAAGAAGGGGTCAGCATCGGCGAAGGAACCCGCATTGAACCCTTTGCCCGCATTCAGGGTCCGAGCGTCATAGGTGCGGACAATCACATCCATTCCCACTCCTGCATCGGCGGTCCGCCCCAGGACATGAAGTACAACGGAGAACCTACGGTCCTGGAAATCGGGGACCAAAACGTGATTCGGGAGTATGTCACCATCCACAGGGGCACAGTGGGTGGGGGAGGGGTGACCAGAATGGGATCCCGTTGCTTGATCATGGCCTATGCCCACGTGGCTCACGACTGTGTCTTAGGGGATGAAGTTATTTTAGCCAATGCAGCGACCTTGGCCGGACACGTCACCGTTCATAACAAGGCCGTGGTCGGCGGTTTGTCTGCCGTCCACCAGTTTGTTCATATTGGTGAATCAGCCTATATCGGGGGCATGACCGGCGTATCCCAGGATGTCCCTCCGTTTATGCTCGTGGCCGGAGAACGGGGCTGGTTGCACGGGCTCAACGTCATTGGCCTCAGACGGCAAGGTTTCACCAGGGACGAGGTTTCCCTTTTAAAACGGGCCTACCAGCTCATCTGGCGCTCCGGGTTGCGGCGGGAAGACGCCTTGGTCCGGGTACGGCAAGAACTGGACTTGAGCAACCCGCGCCTTTCTCAGCTGATTGGGTTCGTTGAGTCCAGCACCCGGGGGGTGATCAGCCCCAAGAACCGGGAACAGGAGTAAGATCATGCGAGGGATCTGGAACCTGGGACTGAAGCAAGGAGGCTCTAAAGCGGAGTCAGCCAGGTGCCCCGTCCGGCCATATAGCACCACTGACCGGGAACCCCGCGGCGAGTCTGGTAGGAGGGCTTCTCCAGCCAGGACAAAAGATCCTGATACGCGGCGTAAACTTTCCGAAAGGCCGCCGCATCGCCGCCTGCATCCGGGTGATGGGTCAGGGCCGCCTGGCGAAAGGCCTTTTTCAACCGCTCTTCGGCTTCAGTGGGATGGGTGAGATCGCTTTTTTGCAGCTTGAGCTGCCGCAGCTGCTTGCCTACTGTGGTGGCTGTTTCCCGAACGACAGGTTCCACGCTTCTCTGTCCGACAAGATGGGGCCGTCCCCGGGACAACACGTGCCTGCTGGCCCGTTTGGCGCTTTTGGTCTTATTCTTATGCCCCCACCAAATATTTCCCAGACTAAAGACCATTTCACCCATATCCTGGGCCGGCCTGCGGCCCGGCAAGCGGGGAAAGATGTATGAATACACCTCCTGGCGGTAGCGGGGAAGGATATTCAAGATCAAATGGACTTCAGTAAAAGAAAAAGTGGCATAGCGGGTCTCCACCACTCGCAAAAGGTTGTTGAACCACTTCAGCTTTAAGGTAAAATCGTCCTTGCACTGGCGGGAGCAGTACCGGAGCCGGCTTGGTTCCAAAACCCGGCCGCAACACTCACAGCGCCGGTAGGCCGACTGCCCATGCTCAAAATGGTTTTGATCCATGAGGTGAAACATACCCTCAAGCTAGCAGGGCCAGCCTTTGGTGGCAAGCCTTCCCCAATACCGTCTGCTCCCGCTGTCAGCCCCACACCGGACATTATGAGGCATTCATAAAAAACTGGCCCTTGAGACATAATCATGAGCAAATTGTCAGCCTTGGAACGTTTGAAAAAACCGGTCATGAAAGGAGAACGTTGCCTCACCTGTGAGCGCTTTGGGGCCTGTGTGAACTGGGTCATTTGGGCATCGGAAATGTACCAGGTCCCGGCTGAATTCATCGCCCAAAAGGTCCTCAGAGGACTCATTACCCACAGCACGGCACCAGAGGAAATTCAAAGTATGTTTGAGCAGGAATGGAAGGTTCCCCGAAAACAAAGAAAGGATCAGGAAGGCACTTGATCAGTCGTTGTCCTCCACTGGATATCCTGAATCCAGCCAGGCCTTCCATCCCCCTTCAAGGGCCATGACCTCATTGAAGCCAAGATCCAGAAGTTGTCGCGCCACCCGGGCGCTGGTCAACTCATTGGGTCAGGCGCAGTAGGTCACGATTTTTTTGTCCTGGTCCAAATCCTGGGCCCAGGATTGAACATTCTGGGGATCGAACCGTTTCGCCCCCAGAATTTTTTTCTCACTCTTATTCCAGTGCTCGGAGATTCGCAGATCAATAATCAGCAGCTCCGGATCAGATAGCATACTTTGCAATTTTTCAGGTTCTATTCTGACCACTTTTTGAACCGGCTGTTCCATGCCGCGTGCCTCTTCTCCACCGGCTTTCCCTCCTCCGGTGCAGGAACAGAGCATGAAAAGGCACGCCAGGGCTCCCCAAAAGACCTTCAATCGTATCATGATCCCTCCAAATGGTTAAGTGTTCACAGGACTCAGCATACATGTTGAGCCTGGGCTGTCAGGTGGGGGAAAGCCAAATATTCTCTGCATTCAACTTTTCCCGAGAATCCAAATGTTGACTTATTGTCATTCAAATCCATCAAGCATAGAATCCATACTCTTTGGCATTGATGTTGTGACGCATCTCCTGCCGCAAGGTGGATGTGGGCGTTGGCCCGTAGTCGTGACCGGGCATGACCACTGTATCTTCCGGTAGTTCCATAAGTCTGCGGATAGAGGCCCCAAGCGTGGGCCTGTGCCCATAGGGCAGGTCGGTGCGGCCGCTGTCGCCCACAAACAGAGTGTCTCCGGTAAAGAGCTTCCCATTTCCATAGTAACATACCCCGCCGGGCGTATGTCCCGGGGTATGCAGCACCTCCAGCCGAACCGTATCCCCTATCTGAATGATGTCACCATCATGCAGAACAACATCCACCTCCTGCTGATAGTAGGGGATGTCTGCCTCGTGCATGGCTAAGCGGGCACCCGTTTCCTGTCTTAGGGACGCGGCCGCCTCGGTATGATCAAAATGGAAATGAGTGGTCAGGATGTATTCAACATACAGTCCGTGTTCATTGATAGAGTTCAGAATATGGTCCCTATCCGCCCCGGGATCTATGATTGCCGCTTTCTTGGATTCCGGGCAGGCCACGATGTAGCAGAAATTGTCCATGTTCCCTACTTTCATCTGTTCGACTAGCATAGAATGTCTCCTCCCTACCAGACAGCATGCGGATAATACTGATGGATGATACGGTCTTTGGTCAAAAGCGGACTGTGATCAAGGGATGCCTGGGCGGTTATTAATCGATCAAACGGATCACGGGTCCACATCATTTCCAGGGCTTGTACCGTCACCCGGTGAAAAGACTTTTGGCAAACCGTCAAATCGATTTTCTCCGCGAGGTGTTGAACAATTACTGAGGATGGGCGCGTTATTTTTTCAATTTCATGGAGATATTCAACCTCCAGCATGACCATGGGTGAAATAAGGAGATATGTGGCTGAATCAAGAAGAGCGACGGTCTGCTCGTTGAATCCGTGAAGCCCCAGAGCGTAAAGCCAGACCAGAACATGAGTGTCAAGATAGAGCTCTGGGCGATCCATTATATCTCCGGCTTCCAGGAGTCTGACCAGTCAATGTGCACAAGATCTTCTGGGTCGCAGTTCATTGTTCCGGGGTGAGGCTCAAGATTGTGCAGTCTGGGCTTTTGATCCAAAGGAACAATCCTCAGCTTACGGCCTTTTCGGGTGATATCCAATGGTGTTCCGGAGTTGAGGACTTCATCCAAAAACCGATACAGATTTTTTCTGAATTCAGTCGGGGTAATTTCTTTCGCCATAAATGTTCCTCCATACATACCGTACATACTATAAATAAAACGTACGCAATGTCAATCTGCTGAGTGGCTATGGCCCGCACTCTGGGCAAGAAACTTATGGTTTTGTTCTGTATCTTTTGGGGCAGCTTATCATATGCGGTTTATCGATATGCCGGGATCGATGATGAACCCCATCATCTGCGTATCAGCTTGTAGGGGCGAATAATCATTCGCCCTCTTATTGGGGTGATTCCCAATCCTCAAAAGAGCCAGGGCGGCGCCTGGCGGTCCCAGAATGCCAGGACAGCGCCTGGCGATCCCGGGAAAAATGTCCCGGTGCGGGTTGACAGCCGTAGGGGCAGAGCTTCTCGCTGCCTTTCCCCTTGCCCGTGTGTCCGCCCAGGTCTCTGCCCATTTGTGAATGCCGTGCGCAGCTCCTCCATTTCATTGGGCAGCATCTGATCCAGTTGCTCTACCGCCTGCCCCAATCTCTCCGGATCGGGCCTTATCACTGAAACACCGGACTTCTCCAATGTTCGGCCGATGCGGCTGTTAAAACCGTACTCGGAGACGGTCTCAAAGCGCAGACGCAGGCTGATCAGGTTGCCGAGGTCAGAGTTGGCCGGCAGGTGGTCGTGTCGCTCCAGATGGTCCACATCCTGGAGCCAGATCAAGTTCGGGGGCAGAAAGGTGGCTGCAAAGCTTTCCCGGTCCATGCGGCTTTGCCAGTACCCGGGCATATCCTTGGCTACTTGGGCCAGGCTGTGCACCTCGGCCTGCTCCTGCACAATCAACTATGCATACATCAGCCTTCGCCCTTTCGGTTCTGGGATTGGATCGCCAAATTCCTTAGCAGTATCAATCCAGAGTTGGATAGCCTCTTTGGCGTTAGCCAAAGCAGATTCATAAGAATCTCCATGGGCTATGCATCCAGCCAATTCAGGCACTTCCGCCAGGTATGCCTGATCTTCTTCACTCCAATAAGTTATTGGCCCATGTTTCACCATGCTTCCATGTCCTTTCGTAAATCATTAGTGGACAGGCTGTTGCCACACTGGACGGCATCTCTGCCTTTTCTCACCTTGTCCATGACATAAAGGTGGTACATGATATCATCAATATTTGCACTGTCTGGCATATTGGATATGACCTGGAGGGCTTCTTGTTTCAAGGTTCTCATATATTTTCTCTATTGCCAGACTTTTTGTCTACGTGGTTGAATCATCCTCAGGCTCCATAGTATCAAGTTGCTGAAAAATTTCTTCAGCCGTTGCAACCAGATCGTCGTCACTCGGAGGAGGGAAATCAGTGTCTATAGTTCGGTGCAAGATTTCACGTATGACTTCCTGTTTTTGGCTAACAGACTATTGCTCAAATGACTCAAGTATGTCGTGTACAGTTGTGGGCATAACCATTCTCCAGATTCCTTCGTTATCACTCTGACTGGGTGAAGGTCCTGACAACAAAGAAATAAGAATTTCACCACAGAGGACATAGAGAGCACAGAGGGGACAAGAGCCCCAAGAGCGGACGTTACGAGGGAGGATCCCAGTGAAATGGAAGAGGTTTTACGGGATAAACCCTTGTAACGAAGAAAAACTGTTATTCAGACAGCAGTCTTCTGCCCTTGTCCGTCAGCTGGTATTTCTGCAATCGACTGTTGGGCTTTTCCGGGATGGTGTATGCTACAAACCCTTTGTTTAACAGGTAGGCCATGAGCTCATTCAAGTACCGTGTCGGCTTGGCCTTTCCCAGCTTTATTGCAATCTCTTTTTTGCTTAAGGGTTCTTGATGAAAGAGCATTCTCAAGACCGTTTCAGCCATTTCAGACTCTATCCCCAACTCTACCCCCGAGTCTACCCCTGACTCTCCCCCGGGCTGGGTCACCGACTGGGTCGGTGTCTCTCCTTGGGAGACTGTTTTCCCTACTGTAACCTGCTCAGCCAAATGCACGACCACCCGGACCCGGGTACCGATCTCTATAATCTCCAGTTCCGGTAGGCCCAATTCCCGGGTTTCCCGGAAGATACGGGGCATGCCGCTGCCCCATTGCTCGATCAGGTTCAGTTCCCGGAAGACCCGGGCAATAACGTGATTGCGGATTTTGGAGATCCCCTGTTTCATGTCCTCCACAGTCTTGCCCGGGATTTATTCGCTTTCAGCCTGCTCTTGCTTTGTATGTCTTTCTATTATTGGGACCAGAGAACGCAATGCCTCATTAACTGATTCTTGATCAGGAAAATATTTGGCAACATCGGGATCAAGTAGAATAATATTAGTGCCTTCAGCATATCTTTGAGTGTATTTCCCTCTTTCTCCATTACTAAAATCATATTCTTCTAACATTTCTGGATCATTTGACATGATTTTCATATTGTAACCTCTCTTTTTGCGTTGCTTTTCGCGCGCTTATGATACGTATTTTGTTTCCGCGTTCAGAATGAACAACTACGACTAATCTGTTTTTCATTGAATATCCAATAATGATAAACCTATCTTCATTTTCTGAATGTAACGGATCATGAATGGTCAAAGAATAACTATCTGAAAAAGCACTTGTTGTTTCATGAAAAGAAATACCATGTTTCTTTTCATTTGTTTTGTCTTTTTCCTCATCCCATTCAAATAATAGCATGTCAATATAACCTATATGAATTATATTAGTTTCTCGATATCTACCTGACAGGCTGGAACCTTGCGCCGGTAAAGCTCATCAAGAAACTCAGCTCTGCTTATGCCCAGCATTTCAGAGGCTTTGGACTGTGAAATCCGGCCTTCAGCATACCACTGGACAATAGCCGCAGTTTTGACTTCCTGGGAAAATTCGTCTGGCCCAAGGCGCAATGCAGAAAAATCAGCAGGGCCAAAATCAAGAACGACTTGTGTCATCTCGCACCCCCGAAAAAGGTTGTATTTGACAGCACTGTCAAATGATAATAGCAAAAAGATGGAGGCTTTGGTAGCATACAGCTGTCATTGCCTTTTTTCTTTGCTCCAAGAAAAATACTCACCACAGAGGACTCAGAGAGCACAGAGGGTAGAGGAAGGAAAAGATTTTTTCTCTGTGACCCTCTGTGCTCTCTGTGGTTGACATCTTTCGCTTTGTTTTATTTTCAGCCTTCAGCCTCCCATCCTTCTGCCTCAAATTTCTTTCTCAGCCTCGCTTCCATCTCCTCAGCAGGCACCTCTTTCA
>CAZUER010000010.1:0-57888 GCA_964619345.1 uncultured Desulfohalobiaceae bacterium | reverse complement strand
TGGAGAAGGCCAAAAGTAAAGCCGATTCCCGACCTATTCAGGAAGCGGTGGATGAGTTCAATCTCCGGGTCTTGGAGGAATTGTTGCCCCCGAACCAAGGGTCTTCGGCCGGCCGGGCCTTACGAGGTAAGGGTTTGGCCATGACTCCTGAGGATGTGCAGGCTCGATTCAAGGCCGTGCAGGAGGACATGGCCGTATGGCTCAATGAGCGCTTTGAGCGAATGGCCAGGGAAGCTCCCAGAGGAAAGGCTTGGGGTATCTATTCCACTTCCGCTCTTTGGGGTGCGCTTATAATCTCTTTTGAAACGGTGGTTGGGGGTGGGCTGACTTTAGTGGAGGTTTTGATCGATTCAGCTGTGGCCCCGTATGTCACCAAGGGCGCAGTGGAGCTGTTCGCCTATCAGGAGCTGCGCGGTATAACCCGGGAGCTGTCTGCTCAGCTCAAAGATGGGATCATGGGCATCATGGAAGAACAAAAGAACAGATATGTGCAGGCCGTCCGTGACCTGGGACCGGACCCTCGGGCTATGGAAGCTGTGCGTACATGGGCCAAATGGTCGGAACAGGAGGCTCTGGCCGCTCTGGATGGTGGTTAGAGAGCAGATGTCAGACCCGTCTCCGGCGGGCCTGTTATTCGTTATTAGTTATTTGTTATTCGTAAGAAACTGCCAGTTTGATCCTGGAAGAAACTGGCGAGCGGGTAGTAGGGGCGAATAATCATTCGCCCCTACTACATGCTGATCCGTATGTTTCATAATTGATCAACCCGGCAAATTCACTTTTTTGGGCGCTTTGGCCCAAAAAAATATGTCAGATTTGCCGGAGGCAAAGCTGACACCTGCAATCCAAAAGAACCGGAAAGTGTATGGGGAGTGATTTGCGCTGGAAGCTGCAAGAGGATCTGGACTCCGTCCGCCGTTTTATCCAGCAACCGGACTGGGTCAGTCTGGGAGTGGAAGACAGGCGGGAACTGGAGGAAGCAGCGGATAGGTTTCAAGAAAGTTTGAATGCGGCCCAGGGCCAGTATTTATGGGCCGGGTTTCTGGGCGGTACCGGGGTCGGTAAATCCAGTTTGATGAATGCTCTGGCCAAGGCCCAGGTAGCGGGCACCAGCCACAGGCGTCCGCACACCGATAGGATCCTTATTTATCATCACCACATGGTGGAGCTGCCCGCCTTTGTGCATCACTGCCAGGCGGCCTGGGCCGCCCATAGACATCAGGCCGATTCAGTGAAAGATATTCTGCTCTGCGATCTCCCGGATTTTGACAGCCTGCAACCGGAAAACAGGGAAGCGGTGCTGGAATTCATGTCCCACCTGGATCTTTTGGTCTGGGTGGCCTCTCCGGAAAAATACGCCGATCGCAGCCTGCACACCGCCCTGGTCCAGGCGCCCAAAGCAGTGGGCAATTTTTATTTTGTGCTGAACAAGATGGACAGGCTGTGGGATGGAGACCGGGCTGAGGAGAGTCTGGATCAAATGCAAAGGGTAACCGAGCATTTTCGAAACCTTATCGTCCAGACGTTGTCCAAACGCCCAGATGACCAGGCCGGAGGGCATCCCAGACTGTTTACAGTCTCAGCCCTGGAAAGACCGCCCTATTCCACCTGGAATCAAATCGCCCTCTTCCGGGATGCCCTCTTCACCCAGCGGTCCACCAAACAAGTAAGGGCCATCAAATCCGCCAACCTGGAACAGGAGATGACCTCCCTGTACCAGCCCTTGCGCCGGGAAAGAGATCACCTGCAAAAAAGCCTGAATATGGTGGAGCGGCTGCAAGAGGAAATGACCCAAGAAGTCAGAACCTGGCATGATAACGGGGAAAGGATCCTTGCCTCCTGGGTCAGAGACCGGATGGAGCCTTTGCTGATCAAACAAGGGCCCCAGAAGGAATTATTGTTTGGCCCCGCCCGCTTGGTGAGGATGATGGTCAGGGAATGGCGCAGACGGGGGGAGGGAGATCCACACCCTGTTCCGGATGTATCCCAGGAATCGGAAATACAAAAGCTGCACTCTCGGATAGAGAACCTGAAGAACCGGTTGATGACTGTTATTCTCCGGGAGGATCAAGCTCAATCTCTGGGCCGGGAACTTGAAGGTGCTGTGGATGTACCCAGGCTCTGGGAACAGATGATCACCAACTGGCAGGGGATAGTGACCAGGGCCTTGACCCGGAATCGACCAGCCAAAGGACTGAAGCTGGCTGTGGGGCAAGGCCTGGTATATGGTTTGTTGACCCTTTTCTTTGCTTTTGGTTTGGGTGGGCGGCAGACTTGGATGGACATGTTTGTTCAACCCGGGCCGGGGACAGCCTTGGCTGTTTTTTTCTCCATCCTGGAATCCCTGTTCAGCCCCTTGGGTTTGGCCGCTTTGGGCAGCTATGGTTTGCTCATGCTTGGGGCCGGGGTGCGTTTTTATCAAGCCCAGGGGCGAAGACTTGACGAATGGGCCCAGGCCAGGGGCAGGCGTATAAGCGCTGAACTGACTGCTGTCTGGGATGAGGGACTGCAGGAAGTGGAACAAAGCCTAAAGAGCATCCATGCCCGGGTAGAAGATACATTGCAGTCTTTGCAGTCTATCCTGGAACCCAAGGGATAGATTGGACAAGGAGGGCTGAATACTTCTGCTTTTTGGCGGAAAAAATAATTCAGACTTGCCGGAGGCAAGGATGAATTATTTTTGCCCGGGGGTGCTGCCGGGGTTTTGAACCTGGGCACAGCGCATGCGCTTTTCCCCGTTGTGGAACAAAACATCCATCTTGTTGGGGGGAATTGTGCGTTGGACAATGCCTAATCCAAAGCTGGGATGGTCAATGAGGTCGTTGGCTTGGAACTGTCCGTCCATGCTATAGGTTTTAGCCTCAGCTGAATTTTTCCTTTCCATTTTGCTTTGCCACTCCTCATACCGCTGCTCAGCCAGCTGTTGAGCTTCCTTTTCTTTGGCCGTCGGTCCTTTCTTGCCCTTGGAGGGAGATTTTTTGTTTTTCGAGGTTGCCGGGGAAGATGTTGAAGTCTGGGAAGGTTCAGCTTTGGGGCCCGGACGATATTTGTGCACACTTCCGCATCCGCGGCACTCGACTTTGGCGATCTCCCCATCTAATATGGATACAATAGCATGTCCGGTTATGTCGTTACACTTGCGGCAGGTTGACTCCACTATGTCTCCGACCTGAATTGATTTTGCGGCCATATGATGTCCTCCATAGAGGTTTTTTTGAGGATGTGTTCAATGAAATTCGGATCACAGGGTGATGCCAGGTCCAAGTGGATGAAGATATGGACATGTCTGTGTATCCTGTTCTGCCTGTTGGGGCAGGCCCAAGTCCTGCTGGCGGAGCCGCAAGAAAAATCGATTCACTCGGCCCAGCAGGGTCTGCCTTTCGGCTATACCGTCGTCCTGCATGCAGGGTCCGTACAGTCGTCATGGCTGCAGGCCAAGGCCACAGTAGAGGCAGATTTTGACTTTTCTTCTCCCGGGCCTCCTCTTTCCAACCTGTCCCTGGTCCTTGAAGATGTCAACATCAGACTGGACCAGGATTGGATTCCTCTTCGTACCATTACCCTTCAGGCCCAGGTGGAGCGTGATGCTTCCGGTCGGCTGTTTTTGCAAAATATTTCCTGCCGCATCGGAGACAGTCAGGCCGGTGGGGGCAATATAACCCAGAAGGACACTGGCTGGGGGGCACATTTTGTTTTGCGTCCCCAAAGCCTGGTTGATGAGTTTTCTTCCCTTTGGCCTTGGCTTTCCAGTATTACATGGAGTCAGAGCGGGGAGCAAAGACTGGAGATTGATTTGTTCTGGCGTCCGGAAAATTCCCATCAGCCTCCGGTCCTGGAAGGCAGCATACAAACCAAAAGCCATATCCAATGGCTGCAAGCAGAGAAGTCTACTGATTTCATTTTGCCACCTGCAGCCATGTCTTTCAAGATCAATTTACAGGACGGAAAAATATCCTGGGAATTAGGGGCCAAAGGCAGCGTCCAATGGGGGCAGATCATGGCCGCCACCCCGGAGGCTGAAGGGGTAATCCAGCTCCTTTCTTCTGGGCTGAGGATCTTGCAGGCAAAGATACAAACCCGGCTGGCCACCAGGCAGGAACCGCAGATGGCAGGGCCGGCCGTGGACATCCAAGCCCAAGAGACGGATATCCGGCCTCAGGGTGCCAAGGTGGGGAAAATGACCATCCACATGCAGGAACTGGGAGCGGTGGATATTCAAGGCCAATGGGGTCAAGGGAGTACAAGCAATATTCAGATCCGTGCTCAGGGGTTGCAACTTTCCGGGATTCAAACATGGCTGCGGGCTGCAGGGCAGGCAGCCAAAGGTTGGGATGTGCAAGGAGGCCTTGATGTGATGGCCGAAATCGGAAAAAAACCTGATGGAATCCTGGGCAGCTGGGAGATGGCATTTCAAGACGTGGGGGGAGCTTCGGGAGATGGACACATTATGGCTGCGGGCCTTAAAGGGAACGGACGAGGGTCCATAAAGTGGGATTCCCGTCCCCAGGCCTCCTTTTTCCTGCAAACCGGGCAAGGTGAAGTGGTGTGGGGCACACGCTACGCCAATCTGGAGCAAGCCTCATTTTCAGTGCAAGGTAACGGTGAGATAGATCCCGGCCGGAAAATTCGGTTCACAGACTTGCAAGGACGGATTGGGGACTTTATCCACCTGCAGGCTGGGGGGAGCCTGAATGTGACCTCTGATCAGCCCCGGTGGGAGATACAGATGGATGAAAGCTGGGTGCAGTTGGAACCTTTATCTGCAGCTGTACAAGATTTGCTGCCCTCCGGATGGCATGTGCAGGGCAGTATAGGATGGACCGGGAGCATATCCAGCGCAGAGTCAGGTCCCCAAATACGGGGACGGTTTGTCGGCAATCAATTGAACCTGGAGGTTCCTGAGGCCGGGATGGAACTGAAGGACTGGAGCTTTGATTTGCCTGTGGAATATTGTATGGGCCAGATCATTTCGGCTGCTGACCTGCCCAGAGCTGGTACCCCTTGGGGAGCCTTACGGCCGGGGGAGCTTAAAGTAGCCCAACGGGAAGTCGATTTGTCCGGAACGGACATCCGGTTGGCCCGGAACAGGTTTGAGATTCGACCCAGCTTAGAGTTACAGGGCAAAGGAATACAGGCTGAGTTGGGCCGTATGCAAGTTCATTTGCCCTGGACCGGGGATTGGGGAGCACAAGGGGAACTGATCCTGTCCGATCTGCGGCCGTCCCGGCTTATACCTTTTGCTCCGGACAATATGGGCCGATTGCAGGGCCGATTACAGGGCCGATTGCAATGGACAGCTTCAGCCCAAAAAGTAGGTACACAAGGCCGCATCCACGGCAATCTGTTTGAAGGGGAGGTAAGCATTGAGAATATTGGGGTGAAAAGACCCTTGGAACCCAGCCGTTTGATGCAAGCGGATGTGTCCATCCACGGTCTGAATCTGGAGCCCTTGAGCCAAAGCCTGGGAATAGGCAAGATTACTGGAAAGTTGAATGTAGATGTCCAGAAATTGGGCATAGCCTATGGACAACCGGTACGTTTCCATTTGCGGGCCGCCTCAGTTCCTGAGCCGGAAAAGTCCCGCAGAATCAGTCTGCAAGCGGTCAATTCCTTGTCCATCATCGGTACAGGCCGGGGGTTGTCCGGACTGGGCATCGGGTTGTATGCCCAGTTCTTCGAGCAGTTTCCCTATGATCGGATGGGGTTGTCCTGTGTTCTGGCCAACGACGTCTTTTCCCTGAATGGATTGATTCATGAGCAGGGGGTGGAGTACATTGTGAAGCGGGGCTGGACCGGGATCAATGTGATCAATACCAACCCCAACAATATGATTGCTTTTTCCGATATGCTGGACCGTCTGGAGCGGGTCACTGCTAAGGGCGGGTAAGCATGGGGTACTTATGGAAACAATGGAGGAGCTATGAACAGGATGCATGCGCGGTGGATTTTTGCTGTGGCCGTATTGTTGGGGATAACCGCTTGTGTGACGGTAAATATCTACTTTCCGGCCGCTGAAGTGGAGAAGGCGGCGGAAAGGATTGTGGATGACGTGTACGGTCAGGAGAATGGAAATGGAGAGACCCAAAACGGAACCTCGAATACATCCTCCTGGAAGCGTTTTGTGGCCTGGCTGGGGCCGGCCAGTGCCTGGGCTCAGGACGCGACATCGGTAAGCAACGCGGCTATCAGGGGACTAAAGCAAACTATTGCCAGGCATCACCAGGAGCTCAAATCCTATTACGATAAAGGCGCGGTGGGAATTACCAGGGATGGCTATTTGGAGGTACGGGATACCTCTGGGCTCAATTTGGGACAAGTGGCCTCGTTGCGCAAATTGGTCAACGAAGACAATGAGGCCAGACGGCAGTTGTACCGGGAAGTGGCCGCGGCCCTGGACCTGGACGCGTCGCAAGTATCCAAGATCGAAGATATATTCGCCAAGCAATGGCGGGGCAAGGCGGCTTCCGGGTGGTGGGTGCAACAGGATAATGGGAATTGGGTGAAAAAGTAAAACATTTCAGGGCCGCCTCAGGCGGCCCTGAAATGTTTTATACTATCCCTCATGCTCCACACTGGTCACATAGGGCTGATCCGTGCCTCCGTGGGTCCATTGGGCTTCTCCCTTATGTATCAGGCTGGTTACGTACTTGGAGACCTCGTTTTGGTGCAGGCCGAAGATGGCGGCCAGATCACTCAAGGTACAAGGCCGGCGTTTAATGGTCTGCAAAATGGCTTCTTCATTGGCCTCGTATTGTTTGTATCCATTTTTTTCCCTGCCCACAGCCAGCTCTGCGGTGGGGGAGAAGAGGGACTTGGCCTGTTCCAGAATTTCCATCGGCACGGCCTGAGCGCTGGACTCGGCTGGAGGTCGCTCCACGGTGTTGAGGTGGATGCGATCCGGGGAAATGCGTCGGGCGATATGGGCCAAAGCCTGGATTTGGTCTTGGACATCACTGATACCGTGCAGAAGAAAAATTTCCAGGATGAGTTGACCGTGGAAATCTTCCCGGAATTGGATCTGGCCCTGGACAAAGGAGGTGAAGTCCAGGTCGGGGTGAGGGCGGTTGATGCGGGCAAAGGATTTTTGGTCCCAAGCACAAAGAGAGGTCTTGACCATGGAGGCCTGGGCAGCTTCTTGCCTGACCTCAGGTCTGTTCAGCAGGGTGGCATTGGTTAAGAGCAGAGAAGGGATGCTGGAGTTTTGGCCGATGTATTCCAAAACCCGGCCAAAGTGGGCATGGAGGGTGGGTTCCCCGGATCCGGACAAGGTAAGGACATCGGCCTCATTGTCTCCGTCCAGCCAAGTCTGGAGTTCACCAAGCACTGAGTCCACAGGAACATAGTCCTTCCTCTGCATTGTCTTGGCCGGAGTCCGGCCCAGCTGACAAAAGACGCAGTCCAGGGTGCAGGTCTTGAAGGGAACGAGGTCTATGCCGAGAGAACGACCGAACCGACGGGATGGAACAGGGCCGAAAAGGGCGTTTTGTTCAGGCATGGAAGACTCCTTTGAAGAAACGAAGGTCTCAATGCTCCGGTGTGTCTATGAACAACACATTTCTACACCTTTTCGACCGGACAGGCAAAGGAAGAGAATCTGGGAAACCTGTTCTCTGGCTCCAACGTTTCAAGGCAAAAGTGTTCACAGGTGCCTCCTCTGGCAGCTGAATAAAGCACACCCTTAACAGAAAAATCACCGCAATCCAAGAAAAGAAGAAAAGAGGCGGTCTTTCCGCCTCTTTTCTTCTTGACAGTCCTGGGCATCTGGCTTATACGCACACGCATGCACTTCGAACTTGGCCGGAACATACTCTGCATGGCAGTCCAGTTGTGGTGGCGTCCCGCCAGCGGCCAGGGGAGGGGTGTGCTCTCATAAGACAAAATCAACAGATCACATCCCTGTACAGGCCGCAGACGAAGACCTCGTTTGCGGCTTTTTTGTTGTCTTTGGAAGTCGCGCGTTTGGAGGACGTTAGAGAGTCAACGAATGAAGCTTGACAGGAGTCGCTTATGCTCACCCGTATTACGCTCCCCCAGTCTGATCTGCCGACGCAGTGGTACAATGCACTGCCAGATCTGCCCAATCCCTTGGCTCCGCCCCTGGATCCCCAGACCGGCAACCCCTTGGCCCCGGAACAACTGGAACCCATCTTTCCTCGAGGCTTGATTGAGCAGGAGTTGAGCTCGGAACCATACATTCCTATCCCGGAACCGGTCCAGGATATTTACCGTTTGTGGAGGCCGACACCATTGATTCGGGCCAAAGGGCTGGAAAAGGCCCTTGGCACCAGTTGCCGCATATATTTCAAGGACGAGTCTGTTTCCCCAACTGGATCGCACAAACCAAACACGGCTGTCCCGCAGGCCTATTTCAATAAGCAGGAGGGGGTAACTCGCCTGTCCACGGAAACCGGGGCAGGTCAGTGGGGTACAGCCTTGTCCTTTGCCTGCCGGATGGTGGATCTTAAGTGCACAGTATACATGGTCCGAGTCAGTTTCGAGCAAAAACCCTACCGGCAGATCATCATTAAATCTTACGGAGGGGAGATTTTCCCCTCCCCTTCCCGGAGGACTCAAAGCGGATCTGTTGTTCTGGAGCAGGATCCGGGGTGCAAGGGCAGCCTGGGGCTGGCCATTTCGGAAGCGGTTGAGGATGCGGCTACCAATTCGGAAACCAAGTATACTTTGGGGAGTGTGCTCAATCACGTCCTTTTACATCAAACTGTTATCGGTCTGGAGACCATGCAGCAATTGCAAGCTGTGGATGAAAAACCTGATTATCTGGTCGGTTGCGTGGGTGGAGGGAGCAATTTTGCCGGCTTGATGTTGCCTTTCTTACCCCGAAAGCTGGCTGGAGAAGATATCACATTTATTGCCGCCGAGCCCAGGGCCTGCCCGTCTCTGACCCGGGGAGCCTATCGATATGACTATGGAGATATGGCCCGGCTGACCCCACTCATCAAGATGCACACCCTGGGGCATAATTTTATGCCGGCGCCCATCCATGCCGGAGGACTTCGGTACCACGGCAATGCTCCCATTGTATGCAATCTGGTGGATGCCGGGGTAGTGGAACCCCGGGCCTATTTTCAAAACGAGTGTTTTGAAGCGGCCAGGCTTTTCCAGAATACGGAAGGCTTTTTGCCGGCTCCAGAGACCTCCCACGCCATTCGTTCGGCCATTGACGTGGCTGAAAAGGCCAAGCCTGGGTCAAGCATCGTCTTTCTGTATTCTGGACACGGCCTCTTGGATCTGGCTTCTTATGAGGCCTATTTCCAGGGCAATCTGGAAGACTATGAACTGCCCCAGGAAAAAATCGACCAGTCCCTGGCCTCTTGTCCAGAATAAATTTTCTGCCCTGGGCTGTTTCAGCCCAGGGCAGAAAATTTATTCTTCGTACTTGAAGGACAGCCTGACCTTGGCCCGGTACAGGGCCACCTTGCCCGCATCCACCTTCATGTCCAGCTCCTTGACTTCAGCAATCCGCACCTCGCGGAGAGTCTTGGAGGCTGTCTCCACCGCAGTTTTGGCCGCATCCTCCCAGGATGTGGCGCTCGTGCCCACCAGATCGATGAATTTATAAATGCTTCCAGGCATGACTCACCTCCTTGTTAAAGGACATACAGGATCTTCACATTCCAGCCTATTTTCTTTATAACGTGCCTGGAATTGTTGTGTCAAATAGAAGTGAAGGGAGATGCATGCAGATCACAAATTACGTCCGCAATACATATTATAAGTGCGATATTCCGGAGAACACCCTGGAGCGAATCACCAGAGGGCTTGACAGCCTGGATCTCCGGGCCGAGTACTCCGGAGTTCAGGCCTCGGACCATTTGTTCTGGGGAAGGGTATGGATAGATTCCCTGCATTTGGTTTGCGAAGGCAAGGGAACCAGCCGGGAGCTGGCCCGGGTCAGCGCTTATGCCGAGCTGGCGGAGCGCTTGAGCGCCGGTCTGTATTATCCGGCCTTTGAGGAGCAGGTCCGCTTTCACCTTCCGGCCTTGTATAACGAGCAAACACAATCTTTCTTAAATTATGCCTGGATGGATGGTTATGTACAGGCCCACCAAGAGGAGCTGACTGGACCTCTCGTGCGCATAGAAGATTTGCTGGCCGGGCAAACCCATTTACGTGATGAGGCTGTAGAGGAGATCAAGGACTCAGAAATGGCCCGGCACTGGGTGGACGGCTACTCCCTGCTGCACAAAGAGTGGGTCAAGGTGCCCATGAAGTTCGTGGCCTATATCCACGGCTCCAACGGGACTGCGGCCGGCAATGTTCTAGTGGAGGCCTTGATCCAAGCCGCTTGCGAAGTCTTTGAACGCCAGGTTCAGATCCGGGTGGTCAGGGGTGAAGAGACTGTCCCTTCCATTGATCCGGACTCCATTGATGACCCCTTCGTGCAGGAGATGCTGGATTTTTACTCCAAAAACAAGGTGCAGGTAACTTTAAAGGATGTGTCCTTGGGTGGTCTGTTTCCTGTGGTGGCTGCAGTGTACACCAATACCAATCTCCCCCCGGACCGCCTGGAATACAGAACGTTTATCCCCGGAGCCTCATTTTATACTCCGGAGGCCCTGGGCAGGTGCTTTACCGAGGGCATTCAGGGCAAGAAGTCTCTGCAGGCGGTGCGGGCCCAGCTGGATCAGCCGGTGAGACCCAAATCCGAGGTGGATTCCTATTATCTGCTCATGAAGTGCGGGGTTTCGCCCACGGATATCTCCTTTCTGGAGCATGGTGATCAGCAGCCTTATCAGCCGCAGCGGGCCAAGGACACGGCCGAGGAGATCGAATCTCTGAAAAACATCTGTCGCTGTTTGGGAACGGATTGCATTGTCCTCAACCACACCCACCCAATCATCGATTTTCCAGTAGTTCGGGTGGTCATGCCCGGTATATCAGATTTTCTCCCCTTTTTGCCCCCAGATATCCTGACCAATGAACGGACCAAACCGTCAACGGCCTGGAAAGGAGAGGAGTACAAGCGGGTGGCGGCCAGCTTTTTTACATAATGCTCATCGCATTCCAGAGGAGAATATCGTGTCCACTATGCAAAGAGCGGTTTTTTTCGACCTGGATGGGACCCTGTTGAACACCATCGCCGATCTGGCGGCCAGCATGAACGAAGTCCTGACCCAAAGGGGCTGCCCGGTCCATCCTGTGGAGGATTACCGCTATTTCATCGGCGACGGAGTGCGAATGTTGGTCATCAGGGCCCTGCCCCCGTCGCTGCGCACCGAGGAAGGGGTCCAGGAGACTGTGCAGGCCTTTCGGGAGGTGTATGCCCGGAGGTGGAAGGAGACGACCAGGCCCTATCCGGGGATCGAGGACCTGCTGCAGGCCCTGGTCCAGCAGGAAATCCCCTTGGGTGTGGTCAGCAACAAACCCCATGAGCCGACCTTACTGTGCATGCAGACCTTTTTCTCCCAGGTACCCTTTGCCGTGATCCAGGGCATGACCCAGGACCTGCAGCCCAAACCTGATCCGGCCGGGCTGCTTGCCGCCCTGAAGTTCTGCGGGGCCGATCCGGAACACAGCCTGTATGTAGGGGATAGCGGGGTGGATGTGCAGGCCGCCCGCCGGGCCGGTCTGCTGGCGGTCGGAGCTGAGTGGGGATTTCGAACCAGAGAGGAGCTCTTGGACCATGGGGCCGAGTTTGTGGTCCAACATCCCCTGGAGGTCTTGCAGACTGCGAAACGGGTGTGGTCGGGTCGTCCCCAAAGTGACTGATGACAGGAGATTTTATAGGATTCACCGCAGATTCCAGGCTAACCAAGTGCTGGCCATCCATTCCTGAGCTTCAGGCCGTTGGCTGAGCCCTACCCGACCTTACTATTCTTATCCAGCCATACATAGTCATCTTTCATTTGAAGCAGATTGGCGTTGAACACTTCAAGAAGATGATGAACCTCCCTGATTAAAAGAATGATTTTTATTTATTTTTTTATCATTTGTTAGTTCTCCCTTCATCCATTATTTCCTCCCATATTTACCTCTATGATCATTGAGATAAAGAAATTTTGATTTCAACTCCTGTATGACCAAACGAAACAGGTGGAGAATGATACGTACGTCTCAGGATCGGCTACGCATTGGAGAGAGTGAAGGTAAGGTTCATCGGAAGTGGAGCTTCCGGTTGAAAGGAAATCATATTTCCGAATCTGTTTGTAGAAAAAGGCCATTCAATACATATGGGGTATGATAATGGAAGTATTGTTTGACTTCATACCAACAAGCCGTTTTTATTCGATTTTTAACTGAAATACTTTTCCGTAATAATGGCATTTTTTTTGCTAGTATATTATATACATCTCTTTGAAGCCAAAGCGCATTCAATAGATGATGTATTGGCTGGTATGGGATGAGGGATCAAGGCAAGATGGTAAAAGAGCAGAATGGGAGGACGGGTTATGAAAATTTGCAGAACAATCATCGGTGCAGTGTGTGCTGTTTTGATTCTTTTAGCCGTTTCGTTTCAGGGGGTGGAGGCTTCTGAAGAGATTCAGGCCAAGCATGTAGAGGGATGTTCCATAAACCTGGCCGGGCATGTAGAAGGGAGTGCACTGGTCACATATGATGGCCAGGCCTTTAGGTTAGTGGGGGACAAAGCTGAAGAGCTTCGCATTCTTGGCTATGAACATATACGAATAAACGGTATGCTCATGGAAATGATTCTCGAAGACGATGCCCCAACAGTGAAGGTCAAAAGTTATGTGAAGCTTGAAGTAGATGAGGATGTATAGTCTTTTTTGCTCAAATGATTGAGATTGGAAAAAGCAGGGAGGGCGCATGGGCCATCCCTGCTTTTTTTTGAAGAGATTTAGGTGTTATACCCGCACGAAGCGAGCTGAAATGTATATCTCTTGCTGCTTCGTGCACCATGCTGGAACGAAGGTATTTTGGCCCACATGATTTTAAGTAATATGAATTTCTTAAACGAGAAAAATTCCTATGCATATACTGAATTTTTCCAATTGTTGGACTTCATTTTTCTGTGTAGGATGTTTTCAAGATAAAAATCGAATATAAAAAGCAATTATTTTTTATAGTTAGAAAATCATTCCTATATTGAGTGAGTGGTGAGCCACGAAACATAGGTACACAGTACAGTTCATGGTTACTTATGGCGATAATACTATGTGGGTGCAGCTGAAAAGCGCCGCCATGCAATCGGTCTACTCCAAGGTCAAGTCCGTAGCCGACACGCGGACCACAGTCCTGATTGCGGGCGAGACCGGGACCGGCAAGGGGGTGGTGGCCAGACTCCTGCATGATATGAGCCAGCGGAGGACAGGTCCCTTTGTCAACCTTCATTGCAGCGCCATCCCGGACAGTCTTTTGGAAAGCGAGCTTTTTGGCCATGAGAAAGGGGCTTTCACCGGGGCCTACAAGCGTCATCTGGGAAAGTTCGAGCTGGCCAGACAGGGGACCCTCTTTCTGGACGAGATCAGCACCATCATTCTGGCCAGTCAGACCAAGCTCCTGCAGGTCCTCCAGGAAAAAACCTTCCAGCGTATTGGCGGGGAAAAGGAAGTCGAGGTCGAAGCCAGGATCATCGCCGCCACCAATCAGAATCTGGTAGAGCTGTGTGACCTGGGGTTCTTCAGGCAAGACCTGTATTACCGGCTTAACGTTTTTCCCATCCATCTCCCCCCGCTTCGGGAGCACAGGGAAGATATCATGGTCTTGGCTGCACATTTCTTGAGACAACTGAACAAACTTTATGGCAAAGAGATCCACCAGCTGCATCCTCAGGTGGCCTCGATCATGCTTTCCCATCATTGGCCGGGCAATGTCAGGGAGCTGGAGAATGTTCTGGAAAGAGCCTACATCCTGGAGCAGACCCCTCAGCTGACCCTCAAAAGCTTCCCGCCTGAGCTCCTGGATCCGGAGCAGCCTGTTAAGGCCTCGATCCAGATGGATACCAGCCAAAGCCTGGCAGTTGTTCGTGACGCTGCTGTGCGGCAAGTCGAGCTTGCCTATCTCCGGAATCTTCTGGCCGCCAATGACGGGCGGATCGATCAAAGCGCCCGTCAGGCCGGGATCTCGGTCAGACAGCTGAACAATCTGATGCATAAGTACAATCTGGATAAAAAAAGCTTCAAAAAAGAATCAGACGATACTGTGAATAATGTTCTTTTGCCCTCATGAACATGAGGAGGATGAGATGCTCGCTGAAACCATCACTCCCGAAAACACCATCTTTATTATCATCTCATTTGAAGGTCCTGACAGCTACTCCTTGGCCGGCGGGTTGGGCGTCCGGACTTCAATGCTCTCGGACTCCCTGGCCCGCTTGGGTTTTTCTACCCATCATATTTTTGTGGGTGACCCGCGACTCGACGGACATGAGCAGCGACGCAATGGATATTTGCACCTTTATCGATGGTGCCAGTGGATCAGCGCGTTCCACCCTTATGGGGTCTATGATGGTGAAGAAGGCAAGCTGCATGATTTCATCGCCTCAGCCCCGGAGTATGTGGTCGAGCGGATAGCCCAACCGGCTATAGAAAGAGGAAAGCAGGTGGCTGTGCTGGCCGAGGAGTGGCACACGGCCGAACCCGTCTGCCGCATCAGTGAGCTTCTCACAGCCAGGGGCATCAGAAACCTGGCTGTCATTTTCTGGAACGCCAATAATACCTTCTCCTTTGAACGTATCAACTGGCCGAAACTCAAGGCCAACACGACTATAACCACTGTGAGCCGGTATATGCGACACGAAATGCGAGGCCTTGGCCTCCTGCCCATTGTCATCCCCAATGGAATACCAGAATCCTCGACTCAGCCTGCGGAGCTCGACAAGGTCAGAGAGTTCAGACAGGAGCTGGACAGGCACAAGGATGTTCTCCTGTTCAAGATGGCCAGATGGGACCGGGCCAAGGGATGGCTTGAAGCCATTTCAGCGGCTTCCGCCTATAAGGCCAGGGGACGCCGGGTCTTTTTCCCGGTGAGGGGAGGGATAGAGGCTCATGGGCATGAAGTGCTTCAGCTGGCCCGAGCTATGGGGCTCAGGGTGCAGGACATCAACCTTTCCGGAGCCGGGATTGATGAGTTTCTGGCCGCTCTCCTGGCTGCAGCCAGAAACTTCGATGTCCTGAATATCGGCTCAAGGATAGACCCCGATCTGGCCCGGGTTCTCTACTCTGCCAGCGACGGGGTGCTGGCCAACAGCAGCCACGAACCGTTCGGCCTGGTCGGCCTGGAGGCTATGGCCGCGGGTGGTTTGTCTTTTGTGGGCGAGACTGGGGAAGACTATGCCCAGCACCTGGTCAACTCTGTCGTCCTGGAGAGTCCGCACCCTGAAGAGCTGCTGTCCAATATGGTCTACCTGGAAAACCGACCCGGCCTGGCCGGCTCAATACGCGAGCAGGCCAAAATGACAGCCCGGCAGTACACCTGGGAAAATGTCATCAACCAACAGCTGCTGCCCAAATTGGAACGCCATATATACCTCCATTAATAGGAAATCAGAGTTCCGAATGACTGCCGGATGCCAAATATGCTTTCCATATGGCTTCCCTGTGGCCCCCTGCCCTAAGCCACCATGCAGACCGCGAAAAAGTATTGATATCCAGCATCTTTTTCGAATTTCTGTGCCCAGAAGATCTAACTCGCATGACATTTGCAATTGAGTTCATAATGCAGGCAGGTCCAGAAAGTTGAGACCACTGGAGCCAATTCTCTTTCAATATGACGGCAAGGGATGGGGTCATGGACAAGGTTGTGGAAAAAATCGCCGCCTTGATAGACCATCTGCGTCTGGAAAGCCTGGGGCAACAGACCAGATGTTTTTACTGCAATGGCAACCACAGGACAGTTTATTGCATGTCACTAAAAAGAAATGTTTTTTTGTTGAGCTTGGGTCAATTAAATGAAATCTGGGAAGCAGACGATCTCTTTTTTCAAGAAGAGGAATCTTTTATTGGAAGGTCATATCCACCAGCTCTTGACTTCAATTGTTGAGTAATATTTTGAAGAGACACGAAACAATGCATCGTTTGTTCTCTTATGTTCATAAAAGAAACATGAATGTTTGTCATGGGATATGAACAGTCAGAACTCAATATTCCGGCAAACTGGAACTTGAGCTTCTCATTCTCTCCCTTTGGGTTATTCTTCAGACAATCATGTTCAAGTCATTCTTTCCCATCTCCTTAGAAACTCTCCTCCATATCAAATACGCCAGCCCTCGGTCTCTTATACCAACTGCCCATGGTGATGATTTTAATGATCGTGATGCTGGCCCAGAATTTGCTTATGCTATATATCGTGAGTGGATCATCGAGGTTGATACCTATGACATGGCATAAGAATACAACTGTTCAAGAGTACGTCGGGGTCTTGATAGAGGTTCTTGAAGATGTTCAAGGATCACTTAGTCCAGGGATCATATTGCAGGCTACTGATGAGGAGGAGTACTTTATTCTCCAAAATGACCAACTGAGCCCATTTCTGCGCCAACGAGTCCGCATTGCGGGAAGACTTCATAAGATGGGGGAGAAGAAGTCTCTGGAGGTATTGGAGATAAACCAAATACAGCTCAATGGGACCCTGCAGTGAGGGGATAACATGACGCCAGTGCAAAATCTGTATTTGCACTGGCCAGAGGTCAGAAGTCAAATATCAGAAAAAACAAAAAGTTATAGCTTCAAATTTTATCGCAAATGAAGGTAAGATGACTTTTTGCAGTCCCGTCTGAAATGACTGACTAAACCATGGTCTTTGATCAGGATAGATCAGGCCCACGAATGGCCAGAAATACAACCAAAAGTCTACACTCCTGCTTTGGCCCAGGCCCACCGGTTGGACAGCATCCATCCTTCTTGGAATGTTGACACCTAAGCATTGAGAATTTATTAATATATTATTAAGTACTATTCTCATTGCATGAGCAAAAAAGTGAGGTCTTATGAACTGGTTGATCAAAGAAAAAGTTGTCGTTCCTGTCGACCTATCCGAGTTCTCTTACTCGGCTTTGGGAATTGCCAAAAACTTTGTGGTCCACAACTCGAACCTCTATGTCATCCATGTGGTTCGGGAGCTCAATCCGAACATTACTGAGGGGTTTGTGGGAAAAGAATGTACAGATGAGCGTCCGGAGGTGTGCCGGCAGAACCTGACCAACAGGTTGATCAATGAGTACCCGGGTATCCAAATCCACGTTGAGACAGGAGAACCCGGAGAAGCCATTGCCCATTTCGCCGCCTCCATCCGGGCCGATCTTATTGTCATGACCTCCCATGGCCGGCGGGGGGTGAAAGAACATGTCCTCGGCTCTGTTGCAGAACGGGTTCTGCGGTTGGCCCAATGCTCTGTTCTGACTATTAAACCCCAGGCAGAACGAAGATAAGAGGCAAACGCTCCTGAAGTCTTGCCAGCGGTGAGGATGGCTTGATCGCACGATAATTTTGTTCTCAGGTGTAAGGCTCCAGGAGTGTTCAGGTTTCAGTGTTCAGCTTCAGAAGTCCTGATCCATACGGATATGATACTTTGGAAACATATTTGGGGAGATTTTATGGCATCAGGCACGCAAATCAAGAAATATCAGGGTATCTCAAGTTCTTATGCTGAACACTGAACACCGAACACTGAACACAAATTGCTATTAACCAATTACAGAGCAAGGTAACTGTATTTGTTGACAATAAGAAGCAGAACCAAAAAGCCCTGGCCTTGATCGACGTTGACATTACAACGTCAAAGGTGCAGAATTCATTTTGATTATAGACAATCCCAATGCTTGAATATTTTTCTTCAGCCCTTCCGTTTTACAGCATGGACAAAGGAATGCCTGCGTGTCCGAGGCCATCATCGATTTGCAGCATATCTGGAATGCCTTGCTCGACTTCCTGCGATTTGATCCGGGGCTGCTTTCTTCCCCGGAGATGGTCATCCGGCTCGTCCTGCAAGGAATCCTTCTGTGCGGTTCGGCATTTTTCTCATGCTCGGAAACCGCTCTTTTTTCCCTGTCCCGGCTTGATTTTCAACAACTGAGGCGGGAGAGGAACCCCCGATCTGAGATCCTGCACGCCCTCTTGGATCAGCCCCGGCGGCTGATCATCTCCATTCTCTGTGGCAACGAGCTGGTGAATATCGCTGCTGCGGCCAACATGACCGGTATCCTCATGGTCCTTTATGGTCCGGAGAAGGCCGGAACCCTCGCGGTAGTCCTCATGGTTACCCTGCTGCTTTTGTTCGGCGAGATCACCCCCAAGACCATTGCCGTGTCCAACCCGGTACGGGTGAGCACGAATCTGGTGGCTGGGCCCATTAACTTCTGGGTTAAAATGATCACCCCCCTGCGCTGGACCATCCGCCTGGCCGCCGACAGGATCACGACCATGATCGTGGGACAGGAAAAAGACGCCGAAAATATCCTCCGGGTGGATGAGTTCAGATCCCTGGTGGAGGAAGTGGCCAAGGGCGGTGAATTGGATGCCACGGAACGGGCCCTGATTCATCATCTCTTGGATGCGACGGATACCGAGATTGTGGAGATCATGATTCCTCGCACCAGGACCAGGTTCCTGGATGCCGATTTGCCCGTGCCTGAGCTCATTGAGAAGTTCAAGAGCTACAGACACAGCCGGGTCCCGGTCTGCCGCTACCACCGGGACAATCTGGTCGGCTTTCTGCATGCCGAAAAGGTCCTGCGCCTTATTCTGGACAACGTGGACCTGAACACGGTCAGGCTCGAAGACATCCTGAACAAACCCATCGTGGTGCCCCTGACCAAGAAGGTCGACGAAATGTTCGACTTTTTTCAGGCCAGGAATGTTCGGGCAGCGGTCTGTCTGAATGAGTTCGGCGGGGTGGAAGGCTTCATCACCATCACCGATGTGCTCAATTTCATCTTCGGACATGTGATCGGCGTGGTCCAGGGCAGCGAACTCTATCATGAGCGGGACGAAAACGTCTATGAAATCCCGGGGGAAATGAAGCTGACCGACTTCAACAACCTGACCCATTTCGGCCTGGAAGACCCGCGCATGACAACCATCGGTGGTGTGGCCTTCCGGCATCTGGACCGTCTGCCCCATGAAGGCGACAGCGTCGTTGTCGAAGGGGTAGAGATCACCGTGCTGGAGATGGATGGGCATCGCATTGCCAAGGTCAGGGTGTCCATGGGGGAGATCGAGGATGTGGATGAGTCTCCAAAAGATGGCGGTTCTAAATCTGCTGTAACCGCTCCGCATGCTGAGACGGCGGAGGACAACCATCCGGACGTATCCAGGGAGAAATAAATGGATCTTGTATTGATTATCGGAGCCATGGTCCTGCTCCTGCTGTTGAAGGGGTTTTTCTCCGGCTCGGAGATCGCCCTGGTTAATGCGGACAAGATGCGGCTCCACCATCTGGCCAATCAGGGCAACAGGGGGGCCAAGCTCATACTTCACCTCTTCCAGCGCCCGGAGATACTCCTGGGCACTACCCTGGTGGGAACCAATGTCTCCACGATCATACTGACCACACTGGGCACGGTTCTTATGATCAAGGCCTTCGGAGCTCGCGGCGACGTTTACGCCTTTCTGGTCTATACCCCTATTTTTCTTGTTTTCGGTGAAATTGTCCCCAAGAGCGTCTACCAACAAAGCTCAAACACCCTGGCCCCGATCATTGTCTATCCTTTACGTTGGTTTTCGATTCTTTTTGCCCCCATCATCTTCATCTTTTCCCGGGTGGCCGGTGTGGCCGCCAGGATCGCCGGCGGCGGTAAGACCGCCAGCAATCTGTTTATCACCAGGGAGCAGATCAGAACCGTTCTGGAGATGTCTGAGCGCAGCAGCGGGGTGGACCAGTTCGATCGTGGCCGGATCAAGCGGGCCATCAGGTTCAGCGAGACCACGGTCGGTGAGGCCATGGTCCCGGTGGCCGAGATCACGGCCATCAACAAGCAACAGACCACCAAGGAAGCCATCTCCCTGGTACGCAGGCACGGGTACAACCGCTTGCCAGTCTACGAGCAAAATATATCCAACATCTTCGGGGTGGTCACCCTGAGCACCTGGGACCTGATGAACCCTGAGCTTCAGCAGAAGAGCCTGCATGAGCTCATCCAGCCGGCCTACTTCGTATCCACCTATCAGACCATTGATCAACTGATGCCTATCCTGCAGAGCAGGGAGGACCACATGGCCATTGTGGTGGACGAGTTCGGATCGGCCGTGGGCATGATCACCATGGAGGACATCCTGGAGGAGGTGGTGGGGGAGATCGACATGGGCTTCGACTTTGAGGAGTATCTGCCCAAAAAACGCGGCAAGTTGAAAAGGATTTCCGAGGATGTCTACATAGTCGATTCCCGTCTTCCGATATCCGAAGCCAACGATTTTTTGGGCCTGGAGCTCCCGGTCAAGGAGTCGCACACTGTAGGGGGGTTGGTCATGGCCAGACTCAGGCATATTCCAGAACCTGGGGAGTACATTGTCGAGTCCGGCTGTCGATTTGTGGTTGAAGAGGCCTCAAACCGGGCCATTAAGAAGCTGCGTATAGAAAGGTTCGTCTGAGGAGTACCTTGGTGGAAGCGCCTGCCAAAAAGACAGAGGACAGAAGACAGAAGACAGGGGACAGAAGACAGAAGACAGAGGAATCAAGGGGTTAGAAGTGACCAAGAAGAGTCTCATCTGGCTTGCCGTAGTTCTCGCACTGGGAATTATGGCCGGGAAAGTGGTAGCCAATAAGACGGCCAAGGACAACGTAGACAGGTTTATCTCCAGATATGACCAGTATGTGAACATTGAATATGACCGGGTCTCGACCTCTGTATTTACTCTTGATCCGGAGATCACGGGAATAACCCTCAAAGATCCCATATATGCCCAAACAGCTATAGAGATCCAAAAGGTTGTTTTAGAGGACTATGCCCTTGATAATGATGACATTATCCCCAAGCGGCTGAGCATTGAGATTCAGGGTGTGCAGCTTTCCCAGACAGTCCTTGAGCCTGATCAGCGGAAAAAACTGGATGCCTTGGGTTATGAACAGGAAATAGTACTGGATGTGCATCTGAGGTTTGTATATGACCCAAAGGGCGCATCATTTATCCTTGAGCAGAGCAAAATACATATCCATGATTGCTTTGAAGTAGGCCTGGCCTTGCACATTGACAATATGGATATCCAGGAATTGAAAAATTATTTTTGGGTCTATCTGGTGTTTCCGGAAAAACTGCCGGTTGAAATTGGCGAACTGCACTTGACGTACACCGACGAGTCCTTCTTTAAACGTATGGTACAGAATCAAGCTGCGGACCAAGGGCTTTCAGTGCAGGAGTTTGTGGACCAAAGAAAGGCACGCATTCAACAAACGATACAAGAAGAAGACAGCAGGCATATGCGCCGATTGCTGCAGGCGATCATGGAGTTCACCGAAGAACAAAAGGCCTTTCAGATAAAGGCCGAACCGGATGCCCCGGTGAACGCAGGCAGGGTCATCTATCTTCTCCGTCAGGAGAAGATAGATGAGCTTCTGGAGCTGTTCAATATTCAGTTCGTGACATAACTAAAGAATCAGTTTCCCTCCATAATCTTCTTAGGGCATGAAGCCTTGAGGTAGCATTCCTCGCAGTCGGTGCGCAGAGGGAGCCTGGTCAACAAGCCGAACTGGACGCTGAGCTGACCGGCGTTGGAAAAGGTCAGTCCCGCCTCGGCCAGGGAGTTTTTGAGAATCTTATTCGGCTCCGGAACTGGGGCACAGGTGCCTAAAGAGGCTTCAGGAACGGCCTCTAACAGGGCGGACATGAGCATGGCCTGGGCCACTAAAGGTGCATTGCGCCCCTGCTCTGTATCTGAGCTTTGTTTCTCGTGCAGGATCTGTTCAGCTTCCGGGGCAAGGTAAATGAGGATGTACCCCTTGCCCTGACCCAAGCGGTAGGCCCGGAGATGGGTGAACAGTTGCTGCCAGAGACTGTTGATCTCCTGGGCATGATCACCGCTGATGCGGCGCTGACCGGAGAGGATCATAAAGGTTTCCAGATCGAAATGGGGGGTGATCTGAACCGGGGTGAGAGGGAGCTTTTTCATAATAAGTAGTTATCCTTGGACAATCTTTATCAGCCAGTCCGGAACGGGCACCGGCCTTCCGTTGAAACCCATGCACGGGTGCTGAGTGTATCCGGAGGTCATAAACCTGTTGTTGGCTGATGCGTTATACACTTCATAGATAAAGGTCAGCGAAGCCCGGCTCATGGTCCTGATGCCGGTCCGGACATTCACTATGTTCTCAAACCTGGCCGGGGCTCGGTAGCGGCAAAATGCCTCCCTGACCGGCAAGAGGATTCCACGCTCTTCGATCTCTGCATAGCTCATGCCCAGTTCCCGGATGAAGTGGCTGCGGGCTTGCTCGAACCAATGCAGATAGTTTGCGTAGTAAACCACACCCATGGCGTCTGTTTCTCCGTAGGATACCCGATGGGTCCACCACACTTCCGGGACCGGGAAAGACGCTTGTTTCAAGCCGCAGCCTCCTGCATGCGCTCCAGGACAAAGGGGATCAGATCCGGGCCGGCAGAAAGGTGGGCGGTTCCGGACTGAGCAGCGCTTTCACTGAACCCTTGTTGAGGACCGGTCCGGGCATTGTTCCGGCTGTCCAGGAAGCAGAAAGGCACTGGATCAGTGGTGTGGGTCCGAACTGCAATGGGGGTCAAGTGGTCGCAGGCCAAGCACATGCCAGCGTCCAGCGTGGGCAAGCTGTCCATGATCGGCTGCACTATCCGGGCGTCAAAATGTTCAATAGCCTGGATTTTGCATTGCACATCTCCGGCGTGGCCGCATTCGTCCGGTCCTTCCAGGTGAACGAAAGCAAAGTCACCGTGTTCTAAAAAGTTGAGGGCAGCCTGCATCTTCCCCTGGTAATCGGTGTCCACAAGACCTGTAGCTCCGGGAATCTCCAAAACTTCCATACCAGCGGCCCGGCCTAAACCTTTGATCAGGTCCACTGCTGAAATCACTGCCCCTTTGAGGCCGAAGCTCTGTTCAAAGGAGGGAAGGGCCAGAGGACGACCTTGTCCCCAGGGCCACACGGTATTGGCTTGGGTTTGATTCTGGGCAGCAGTCAGGATTCTGTGAGCCTGAATGATGAATCTATTCAATTCCGGACTGCGCTCATACGTCTTTAAGGCCTCGGCCAGGGGTTGATTGAGGATGTCGTGGGGAGGGGTGAAGTCGAGACCGGCCTCCAGAGCTACAGTGCCCTGTTTTTGAATGAGTAAGTGTCGGTATTGAAATCCGGGGATGATCTGAAATTGTGCACTGTTCAGTTCGGTCTGAAGCTTCTCCACCAGGGCCAGAGCTTCATCGGTCTGGATGTGTCCAGCGCTGTGGTCGAGCATGACCCCATCTGGTGCAAGCTGGGAAACAGTGCACAGATTGAGGCGGTATATGAGATCCGCAGTATCGGGGGCCAGTCCCTGGGCTGCGGCCTCAATGGGACCCCGGCCGGTATGATAGGTGCCTGGATCATAGCCCAAAAGGCCCATGTTGGCTATGTCTGACCCAGGAGGCATTCCGGGGGGAATAGTCTGGCAGGTGCCCACAATCCCATGGCTTGCTGCTGCGTCCATATTGGGGGTCGCGGCCGCCTGCAACGGGGTCAGGCCGTCCAGCTCAGGCAGGGGATAGTCCCCCATGCCGTCGGCAATAAGGAGAAGAAGCTTACGGGGCATAATCTCTCGTGGATAGATTTCAGTCCCGCCGGCGGCAGGACATGTATAAAGTTGATCTCAGATATCATTCGAACATCAATTTGGTTATTAATCTAAATACATTAAATAAATTGAATTCAGTGCAGCCTAAGGCTGCACTGAATTCAATTTACAGCAACCGATAATGCACGGTTGGGGCTTTGATGAAATCCAGTTTGGAAATCTCGTTCATGGCCGAGTTCACATCTTTGAGTTGGGCAGTATGGGTCAAAAAGACCACTGGTACAGTCTTCCCGTTGGCCTCCTGCTTTTGAACAACCTGGGCTATGCTGATGTTCTGTTCGCCCATAATCCCGGAGAGGACCGAAAGTACTCCCGGTCGGTCCTGAACGGTAAATCGGAAGTAGTGCTTGGCTGCGGTCAGCTCCGGTGGGAGGATGGATGCTTTGGGTAATGATGTTTCTAAGAAACCGGTATTGTTATAAAAAGACTTGCGGTTGACCAGAGTCATGATGTCGGCCAGAACGGCGCTGCCGGTAGGCAGGTCCCCGGCTCCCTGTCCATATAGCATGATCGGTCCGACGGCGTTTCCTTCCAGCAGGATAGCGTTAAACGGCCCGTCCACCTTGGCCAGCATGTGGTCGTTGCGGACCAGGGCCGGAAATACGCCGGCTTGCAAGGAGCCGGATTTTTCTTTGACCTGAGCGATGAGCTTGAGCACATAGCCGAAATCCCCGGCTCGGAGAATATCGTACTGATCCACGCCGCGTATCCCATACACCGGCAGATCCTGCAAAGGATAATCTTGCCCGTAGGCCAGGCGAATGAGCACGGTCAGTTTGTGGGCCGCATCCAAACCATCCACATCCAAGGCCGGATCTGCTTCGGCGTAGCCCTTATCCTGGGCCAGAGCCAATGCTTGCTCGTAGGCCAGTTTTTTTTGGGTCATTTCCGAGAGAATAAAGTTGGCCGTGCCGTTTAATATCCCGGTCAAGGACTTTATTCTGTTTCCGGCCAGGCTTTCCTTCAAGGTCTGGACGATGGGGATTCCGCCGGCTACGCTTGCTTCGTAATACAGGCCCAGATCTCTTTGTGCGGCCAGCTCAAAAAGCTCCGGCCCCCGTTCGGCCAGCAGGGCCTTATTGGCGGTGACCACCGACTTTCCGGCCAGCAGGGAATTCTTGATCAAATCGTAGGCCGTATCCAGTCCCCCAATGAGTTCAACGATGATGTCCAGGTCCGGATCATCGACAAGGTCTTGAGTGCGATCGGTGAGGGCAGTATGCGCATCCGGGAGGATGGGTCTGTTTTTCTGCAAGTCGGAAACCAAAATGTTCTTGATGATCAGATCCTTGCCCAGCCGCTTGTTGATCCAAGTGCGGTTGTTTTCCAGGATCTGCACCAGGCCGGTGCCCACGGTGCCCAATCCGGCCAATCCAATGCGAATGGTCTCTAGGTTCATACTTTACCCCAAAACTTTTTTCAGTCCCCGAATAGCCTGATTGGTCCGATGCCGGTTTTCAACCAGGGCGAAACGGACGTGCTGGTCACCGAAATGGCCAAAACCCACCCCCGGGGAGACGGCTACCTTGGCCTCCCGTAATAAAAGCTTGGAAAATTCAACTGATCCAAGATGTTGGAATTGTGCAGGGATTTTGGCCCAAAGAAACATTGTGGCCTGCGGAGGGTCAACAGGCCATCCAATGCGGTTCAAACCACTGACCAAACTGTCCCGACGCAGTTTGTATTCATGAACGATTTCCTGGACGCAGTCCTGGCTCTCATTCAGGGCTACTATAGATGCGATCTGGATGGGTTGAAATATTCCGTAATCCAAATAGCTCTTGATCCGGGTTAAAGCGTGGACCATTTCCGGATTACCGGAACAAAAGCCCACCCGCCATCCAGCCATGGAATAACTTTTGGACATGGAAAAAAATTCTACCCCCACCTCTTTAGCCCCTTCTGCCTGCAAAAAGCTGGGAGGGCTGTATCCGTCAAAGGCCAGGTCGGCGTATGCCAGATCGTGGATAACCCAGATGTTGTGCTCCCGGGCAAAATCGACTATCTTTTGAAAGAAATCCAGGTCCACCACAGATGTGGTGGGATTGTGCGGGTAGGAAAGGATTAAAAGCTTGGGTTGAGGCCAAGTCTGCTGAGTTGCGGCCAACAGGTCACGAAAAAAGTCCCGGTCCACCCCGATGGGAACACGGCGGACGTCCGCTCCGGCGATAATCGCGCTGTAGGTATGAATGGGGTACGTCGGGTCGGGGACAAAGACGACGTCGCCGGGGCTGAGCATGGCCAGGGCCAGATGAGAGAGTCCTTCCTTGGCTCCGATACTGACCACTGTTTCCTGATCCGGATCCAGGTGCACATCATACCGCCGGGCATACCAGTCAGCAATAGCCCTGCGGAGATTGGGAAGCCCCCGGGAAGCTGAGTAGCGGTGATTGACGGCTTTGGGCGCCGCTTCCAGCAGTTTGTCCACGATATGTTGAGGGGTGGGTATGTCCGGATTACCCATGCCCAGATCAACAATGTCTTCGCCCTGGCGTCTCAGCTCCATTTTCAGGTCGTTGACCACAGCAAAGACGTACGGAGGAAGCCGTTGCATTCGGGAAAATTGCATATTAAAAAAGCTCCTTCCGGGGGAGTATCCCGGTAATGCACTCGAACACTGGCTTGTTTGTAGCGACCAAGGTCGGTATGTGTCAATCGAGAATAAGGGCAGTTGAGACCTTAAGGTCTCAACTGCCCTTATTCTCAGAGTTGACTTTTCAAACAGACTGCTTAGAAAAGAAAAATGTTTATGAGCCCGGATAAAAATATCTGTGTTCTGTTTTTCCCTTTTTGGGGAAGCTGATGTGAGGTGGAAATAGTCAAATTATGAGACCTGAGTGGAGTTATGGAGATGGCCAAACATTCACTGGACCCATGGCTTGAGATTCAAGGCATGAAGGAGAGGATGGATAAGCTTATGGACGATGTGCGCGACCGTTTTGATCATCCCCAGATGTCGAAAGAAAAAACGGCATTATGGCAGCCTGTTACTGACGCTTTTGAGACTCCCGAAAGTTATGTGGTGCAGGTGGAGTTGGCTGGCCTGGAACGGGAACATATCAACCTGGAGATCAAGGACAGGGAATTGTGGATATACGGTGAGCGGCGCATGCTCAAGGATGCCCACGGCAGCAGGTACCAGATTCTGGAACGCTCCTATGGCCCTTTTGCCCGGCGGTTTGTGTTGCCCAAACACGCTGACCCTGATCGGGTCCAGGCCTCATTTGTGAATGGATTATTAACCGTCACCATCGGTAAAGTTTCCTCTCCCCAGAGGAAGACACGGATTGAGGTTGTGAACGAAGATTAAGGACCAGGAGGAGATAGAAGTATGACCAATCAATTGAAGACCGGATTGCTGCTGGGATTGCTCACAGCGATTATTTTGCTCTTTGGACAGATGATCGGAGGACAAGGTGGCCTGATTTTTGCTTTCATAATTGCTATTGCCATGAATGTGGGAAGTTATTGGTATTCAGACCGCATTGTCCTTTCCATGTATAAAGCCAAGGAAATCAGCCAGCAAGAGGCCCCCAGACTGCATGAGATTGTGGCTGAACTGGCTCAAAGGGCCGGGATTCCCAAGCCCAAAGTGTATATCATTCCTCAGGAAGCGCCCAACGCTTTTGCCACCGGCCGGACGCCGAAACAGGGTGTGGTGGCGGTAACCCAAGGGATCATGCAGCTTTTATCCTTGGAAGAGCTCAAAGGTGTCCTGGCTCATGAAATGGGTCATATCCGTAACCGGGATATTCTGATCCAAACCGTGGCTGCGACTTTGGCCGGGGTGATCATGTTTGTTTCCAACATGCTCCAATGGGCGGCAATTTTCGGTATGGGCGGGGGCGATGATGAAGGAGGGGGAAACCCTTTGGTGGCTATTGTTATGGCCATCGTAGCTCCGATTGCAGCCATGTTGATCCAAATGGCCATATCTCGTTCCCGCGAATACCTGGCTGATCAAACCGGAGCCCAATTGGCCGGGGACCCGAACTCATTGGCCAGTGCCCTGGAGAAGCTGGATGCCTACAGTAAAAAGGTGCCCATGCGCCAGGGGAGTCCGGCCACAGCCCATATGTTCATTGTCAATCCGTTTACAGGCCGGGGCATGGCTCATTTATTCAGCACCCATCCGCCGGTTCAGGAGCGGGTGCAGAGGTTGCGGAGTATGGTTGGCCGGGGATAAGTCTCCCTGTGTATCAAGGAGAAGACAAAGCGCGTCCCGTTCTGGGACGTGCTTTTTTTTGCTGAACACTTCTGGCTCCTTACACCTGAGAACAAAATTACCATTGGAGGAGGAACAGTCTCTCTTGACATCGAATGAAAGTTAGGGATATGAATTCAACCGTTTTGTATGTCGTTTCAGGCTGAGGCGCATCATACTTTTCGTTAGCTTATGAATGGAACCGTCTGCGGGCGGAGTTTCGTGAAAAAAAGAACGCTTGCTCAGGTCAAGCAAGGCTGAATCTCTCTGCTTTCTTTGCCTGGCGTGCATGGGGCTTAATAAATGGCCGATACAGCCCAGCAGTTCACCAAACTGCTGGAAAAAAATCGCAAGAAGATCGTTAAGGCTTGGTTCCAGGGGGTGATTGACTCTTACCCTCCCAAGACATCAGAGTTTTTGGCCGGCCAAAAGGATCAATTCGCAAATCCTATCGGAGCGAATCTGGCCCGGGACCTGGATAATATTTTCAGTGAACTCTTGCGCGAGGAGAGCACCGAGGCATTGTTCACAGCTGTTGATGGTATTATTCGAGTCCGGGCAGTCCAAGACTTCCCACCAGCGGCGGCGGTCAAATGTTTTTTGATGCTCAAAAAAATCGTACGTCAAAATATCGGGACCCAGATCAGAGACCAAGATTTGATCAATGAATTGGCCGTATTTGATGATAAGGTCGATCAATTGATGTTGGTGGCCTTTGAGGCTTATATGAAGTGCCGGGAAACCATTTGGGAACTCAAAGCCAAGGAAGCGCAGCATCGGACACGAAATTTGCTGCGCAGGAAAGCAGGCGTTGACTGGACCGTTTCGGATTCGCCGGATCCACAGCCTGAGGAGACTGGCCGATAGAAACGCTAAGGACAAACAGGAAGCGAGGTAAGCCACTATGAACGTTCTCTACTCCCTGCTTTTAGTTCTGGCTCTGGTTGTTATCCCCTTGATCGGGGCCGGAGCCCTGGGCTGGCACACCCTGTTCGGTGTGTTCATCCCCCTGATTGCCGTGACGGTCTTTGTCATCGGATTTATCTATCGGGTCATGGACTGGGGACGTTCCGCCGTTCCCTTTCGAATTCCGACGACTGGTGGACAACAGCAAACCATGTCCTGGATCAAGCAATCCAAGCTGGACAACCCGTCAACCACGGCTGGAACAGTGGGACGGATGATCCTGGAGATTTTGCTTTTTCGGTCTTTGTTCCGCAATACCCGGGTTCAGCTGTATGACGGACCCAAGCTCAGCTATGGATCTTCCAAATGGCTGTGGCTGGGGGCGATTGCCTTTCATTACTCGTTTTTCGTGATTCTGGCCAGGCATATGCGTTTTTTTACCGAACCTGTTCCCCTTCCCTTTGAGTGGCTGGACAAATTGGACTCAATCCTGCAAGTTGGGGTTCCCACACTGTATCTAACGGAAATCGTTATCCTGGCCGCCCTGGCCTATCTTTTCTTGCGGCGGGTGGTGGTCCCCCAGCTCAGATACATTTCTTTGCCGTCCGATTATTTTCCCCTCTTTCTCATCCTGGCCATTGTTATATCCGGAATTCTGATGCGCTACTTTATCCGCACGGACATTATGGATATCAAAACCTTGAGTATGGGACTGACTACCTTGAACTTCACTGTCCCTGAGGGTATCGGCGTCATATTTTACATCCATCTCTTCCTGGTTTCCGCTCTGTTGGTATATTTTCCCATGAGCAAGCTCATGCATTTGGGGGGTGTATTTTTAAGCCCCACCCGGAATTTGGCCAACAACAACCGGATGCAACGGCACGTCAATCCCTGGAACTATCCGGTGAAGGTTCATACGTACGAAGAATGGGAGAATGAATATCGAGAACAGATCAAAGAAGCAGGCCTTCCAGTGGAAAAGGAGTAGAGTATGTCCAAGTTGCCAGCAGCCGATACACTCGCAGCAAGTATTGACTACACTCCGCCACGCAAGCCGTGGATGGAAATTCCGGCAGAGTTCAGGCCTGGAGTCTACAGTTATCCGGCCAATCCCAAGAACCTTAAAATTCTTGATTTCCCGAATCCCCGGCAATGGTCTCCTGAAGACGACGACTGGCAGCTGCCTGAGAACTGGCAGGAAATCATTTATGAAGGATTCAAGGAGCGGCTGCACAAGTACCGATCTCTGAAGGTTTTCATGGACATCTGCGTCCGCTGCGGGGCCTGTGCGGATAAATGCCATTATTTCATTGGCTCTGGGGATCCCAAGAATATGCCCGTTTTGCGGGCAGAGCTGCTGCGGTCCGTGTACCGACGCGATTTCACCACAGCAGGCAAGATTCTGAAATCAATCAGCGGCTCCCGGGAACTTACTGAAGATGTGATCAAAGAATGGTTCATGTACTTCTATCAGTGTTCTGAGTGCCGTCGCTGTTCCCTGTTTTGTCCATACGGCATTGATACGGCCGAGATCACCATGATGGGCCGGGAGCTTTTAAACCTCCTGGGCCTGAATATAAACTGGGTCATGGAACCGGTAGCCAACTGTTTCAAGGTTGGCAATCACTTGGGCATTCCTCCGCATACCTTCAAGGACATTGTGGACTTTATGTGCGAGGATATCGAGGATATTACCGGAAAAAAGATCGAGCCGCCTATTAACAAGAAGGGGGCTGAGATCCTGTTTGTCACCCCGTCGGGTGACTATTTCGCCGATCCGGGAACATATACGTTCATGGGCTATCTGATGCTCTTCCACGAGTTGGGTTTGGATTATACCATGAGTGCTTATGCTTCGGAGGGCGGGAACTTCGGACTGTTTACTTCGGCCGAGGCCATGAAGCGGCTGAATGCCAAGATCTATGCCGAAGCCAAGCGTCTGGGTGTAAAGTGGATCCTGGGCGGTGAATGCGGTCATATGTGGCGGGTCATCAACCAGTATATGAATACCATGAATGGGCCGGCCGACTTTCTGGATGTACCCAGAAATCCCTTGACCGGGACGGTATTTTCCAATGCCCGGTCCACCAAGATGGTCCATATTACCGAGTTTACCGCTGACTTGATGAAGAATAATGTTTTGAATCTTGATCCCAGCCGCAACGATCATCTCACTGTGACCTACCACGATTCGTGCAACCCTTCCCGGGCCATGGGGCTGTTGGAAGAACCGCGCTATGTGATCAAAAATGTGTGCAACAATTTCTACGAAATGCCGGAGCAGACCATCCGCGAACAAACCTTCTGCTGTGGATCAGGTTCCGGCTTGAACAATGAAGAGTTCATGGAAATGCGCATGCGCGGGGGCATGCCCAGGGCCAACGCAGTGAAACACGTGCACGAAAAGTACGGCGTGAATATGTTGTCCTGTATTTGCGCTATTGACCGGGCCGCTTTGCCCCCGCTGATGCAATACTGGGTGCCGGGCGTTGATGTGACCGGGGTGCATGAAATGGTGGCCAATGCCCTTGTAATGCGCGGGGAAAAAGAACGCGAGACCGACCTGCGCGGTGAACCCTTGCCAGGAAAGGAGGGGTAAGCGATGTATGACAGCGGCAAAATCCTGACCGGATTGGTAATTTTCCTTTTTTTGATCACCTTTCCTTTCTGGTACAACTTGGGACAGGCTTCGTATGAGGAGCCGGATCTCTTGTTGCCGGAGGATGCAACAGAGTGTATAGAGCCCACGGAGTGGATGCGGGCCAATCACATGGAGCTCTTGGATACCTGGCGGGACATGGCCGTCCGGGAGGGCTTGACCACCTTTGTCAGCAGCTCTGGTGAACAAATGGAGATCAGCCTGCAGAAAACATGCATGGACTGCCATACGGATAAGGGCAAATTTTGCGACGAGTGCCACAACAAAGCGGCTGTGAGCCCATATTGCTGGGACTGTCACATAGCGCCTGAGGAGGTCGCCGATGGACAATAACAGGAGAACATTTCTCAAAGTTGCCGGGATCAGTGCTGCCTTGGGCCTGGGTGGTGGTATTCCCATGTCTTTGCAGGCCTATGCCCCCGAAGATGTCCAGTATGTGAAAAGCCCAGGGCAGATAAGCGGGAAACGATGGGGTATGGTCATTGATACCCGTAAATTCAATACGGCTGAGGACTTCGATCGGGTGATCCAGGCCTGTCATCGCTATCACAATGTGCCTGAAATTCAGGGAAATGAAGAAATCATGTGGATTTGGACCGATAAGTTCAAACACGTATTTCCCAGCGTCACGAACCCCTATCTGGCGGACAGACTGGAAAACAAGAAGTACCTGCTCTTGTGCAACCACTGCAACAACCCGCCCTGTGTCCGGGTTTGTCCAACCAAGGCCACTTTTCAGCGGTCTGATGGAATAGTGATGATGGATTATCACCGCTGCATCGGCTGCCGGTACTGTATGGCCGGTTGTCCTTTTGGAGCTCGCAGCTTCAACTTTTCCGATCCAGCTCCGCATGTGTCTGAGCCCAACCCCGATTTTCCGACTCGGATGCGCGGAGTTGTAGAAAAATGTAACTTCTGTGCTGAGCGTTTGGAGCTAGGGCAGATGCCTGCCTGTGTTGAGGCCTCTGATGGTGCACTCATTTTTGGCGATCTCAATGATCCTGATTCCCATATCCGGCAGGTATTGCGCGAGAACTACACCATCAGGCGCAAGGGCGATTTGGGTACCGATCCATGTGTATTCTACATAGTCTAGGGGGCCGACATGTTTGAGAAAGCATTACAAGGCGATCGACGCTATTGGGCCTGGATTATTTTTCTCCTGGCCGTGATGGGGATAGGGAGCATCTTCTATATCTCTCAGCTGGTCAATGGCTTGACAGTGACCGGAATGTCCAGAGATGTGTCCTGGGGTTTTTATATCGCGCAATTTACGTATATGGTTGGTGTGGCTGCTTCGGCAGTCATGCTCGTGCTTCCACTGTACCTGCATAATGCAAAGCAGTTCAGCCGCATGGTTATCCTGGGCGAGTTCATGGCCATTTCTGCGGTTATCGTATGTCTGGGGTTTATCGTCGTCGATCTCGGGCAGCCGCAACGGTTGATGAACGTCATCCTGCATCCTACGCCCAACTCCATCTTGTTTTGGGACATGATCGTCTTAAACGGATATCTGCTGCTGAACATCGTGATCGGCTGGGCCAACCTGAGCGCCGAAAATAAGCGCCTGCCCCATCCCAGCTGGGTCAAGCCGATTATTTATGTGTCCATTGTCTGGGCGGTGAGCATTCATACCGTCACCGCTTTTCTGTACCAGGGCCTGCCGGGCCGGCACTACTGGCTGACAGCTATTCTGGCCGCCAGATTCCTGTCCTCGGCCTTCTGCTCCGGACCGGCCATATTGCTCATCCTGGCCATGATCGCCAAGAAGGTGGCCAAGTTTGATCCCGGGGAAAAAGCGGTTCAGACCCTGGCCACGATCATTACTTATGCCATGCTCATCAATGTGTTTTTCTTCCTCCTGGAAATCTTCACAGCATTTTACAGCAATGTGCCCGGGCATACGCATACCATTGTGTATCTGTTCAGCGGAGCCCATGGCGCGAGCAGTCTGGTGGGCTGGATGTGGGTCATGACCGTGTGCGCTATTCTCAGCCTGGTCATCCTGGTTCCGCACCAGTTCAGGAAAAAGCCTGAGCTTTTGGTGCCGGGGCTGCTGCTGCTCATTGCCGCGACCTGGATCGACAAAGGATTGGGGCTGGTTGTCGGCGGCTTCATTCCCAACCCCTTTGATACCATCACTGAGTATGCTCCAACCATTCCTGAAATTATGATCTCGGTTATGGTTTATGCTACCGGCCTTCTGGTCCTGACGGTGTTATGGAAGGTGGCCATAGGGGTGAAAAAAGAGACTGGAGCCACTTAGATAGAAGCCGCCTGCAATATGTGCGTTTCCGGTCCATAAAAGACCGAAGACTTCGGAGATTTTGCTTGATTTTGAGTAAGTCTATGAGAATGAAAATGCTTATCGTTGGTTTTTGAACAAATATGTGAAACATTATCCTGCGAGGAGGAGAAATCCATGCCTAGAGTTATCATTGATGAAGAAAAATGCATCGGTTGTGGGGAGTGTGTTGACGTATGTCCGGCTGAAGTCCTGGAGATGCAGGACGATAAGGCCGTAGTGGTCAATGAGGACGAATGCCTGGAATGTGAATCCTGTGTGGAGACGTGCGAACAGGACGCTATCACCTTGGAAACAGACTAGGAATCTTGACATATCCCAAGGTGAACAATCTGTGGGCCTATTTCTTTGATGTAAATGGGCCTGGTATGAAAAAGCCTGTGGATAAGCCGTAGATGACCGAAAAAGCCCCTGATATGCTTTCATATTGGGGGCTTATCTTTATCTGCAACCAATTGATTTGGTATGTGGAACATAAGTCAACAGGAAATTGCCAGCTGTCTTCTTTTCAGTTGACGCCCTATAACCCTTAAGGCACACTTGGCGGACATAAATTTCGGAGTGAGGTTTGGAATATGCAGTTTGATCTATCCCCTTTTTTCGAGGAATACGGAAATCTGGTCCAAAGTCTGGATGGCGTTTTCTCCCAGATTCAGGAGCAGTTTCCGGAAGAAGTCAAGTGTCGTCCCGGGTGTAGTGAATGTTGTTACGCCTTGTTTGATTTATCCCTGGTTGAGGCCATGCACTTGAACCGACAATTTCATCAGGTGGAAAACGAACTGCTCAAAAAGCAAGTTCTGGAACGTGCGGACAGGGCGGATCGCGACATTCACAAGATTAAACATGAGGCCTTCAAGGCCCGGCAGAAGGGGGTTGATCCTGAGGACATCATGCAGGAGATAGGGAAAAGGCAGGTGCGGTGCCCCTTACTGGATGAGAATAATGGGTGTGTTCTATACTCGAACAGGCCGTTGACCTGCCGGGTGTACGGACTGCCCCTGACAATCCATGGACAGGTTCGCACCTGCGGCTATACCGGCTTTGAAACCGGGCGGGCCTATCCGTCTATAAATATGGATGCCTTGCAGGATCGGCTTATGGACATCAGTCAACGTATGGTTCAGGCCATGCCCACAAAATACAGCAAGCTGCACGAGGTATTGGTCCCGGTCTCCATGGCTCTCCTCACCGAGTACAATGATGAATACTTGGGCATTATGCACATCCCGAAGACAGAACTGACCACGCCGGGAATGGAATGGACCTTGGGTTCTGCAGACGAGGACTAAGGAATGGATCAGGAAGAACAAAAAAAAGCCATTTATGAGCGGATGTCTCCCAGACGGAGACGTTTTATTGACCGCATCGGCTTCGAAAAATGGGATCCGTTTCAAGAGCCTAAGCATCCCATTGAGATACGCACAGAAGCCACCAAGCGAACTGCTCAAGATCTCTACAATCAATTCTTTGCCGAAAATCAGGTCAAAAATCGTACCAGCGGGTATAATCGCGGAGTATATGAGTTTTGTATGGGGATTTTTGGCCGGGACGACCGCTACCGGGGCATATTCGATTTCTGCCTGTGGTATGCCCAGGAGCTGAAAAAGCGAAATATCGATGTAGAAACGGTGTGGGACGAGTGAAGTAAAACATAAAAAAGACAGTTATCTAAGACTGGATGCTATGACGGAGAGTTTATGGCCGAGCAATACGAGAGTGTCGACGAATACATGCAAACCTTAGAAAAACAGTTGGCGGATAACCCTCAAGATGGAGTCGCCCATTACAATATGGGATGTGTCCTCATCGGCAAGGCGGAGTACGACAAGGCTGAACAAGAGCTCAAAAAAGCCATTCAATTGACTCCGGATTTGGCCGAAGCCTATGTACAATTGGGGGGACTTGCCCTGCGCAAAGGCGATCTCATGACCTGCTTGAGCTTTAATAAGAAGGCTGCTGAGCTGCGGCCCCGCTTTGCAGTCCCCCATGGAAATGTGGGATTTGTCCAGCTGCAAATGGGTAAGGTGGATGAGGCCATTGCGGCCTTACGGCGGGCCCTGAGCTTCGATCCCAAGTTTGTGCAAGCCCGGTCTACCTTGGGTAGCGCTTACCTCATGCAGGGAGATATTGAGGGGTGCATTGAGCAGTGCCGGCAGGTTTTGCAAGAACAGCCGACCTTTGGTCCGGCCTATAACAATCTCTGTTTGGCCTATATGCAACGTGAAGATTATGAACGGGCCGTAGAAAATTGTGATCTGGCTGTCCAGTACGGATATGAAATGCCACAAGAAATATTGGATGAACTCCAGCCGCATCGAAAGTAAAGACGTACGCTCCGGCCTGGGCCCGGATGGAGACCTGTGGAAGCGGAGGCCCCAAAAGCCGCGTAATTTGAGGGCTAACAAGTGCCGAGACCTTGACAAAGCCTGTCTCTTGTACCTAATATCACAAACTCCATGGCATGAGGCCGAGTTTAATATAGATGTCGGATTTTTTTGTACTCCATAACCTTATGACTACGAGAAGGAGGCTGAGTAATGGCATTCAAGCATGAAACCCCTTTGCTGGACCAGCTTGAGAGCGGGCCGTGGCCAAGCTTTGTGTCCGATTTGAAGCGGCAGGCTACACACCGTAAAGAAAACCCGAACAATGTCGAGTATCAGATCGATACCGATTGCGTTGAAGACATCCTGGGTGTTGTCGAGTTGTCCTACAAGGAACGAGAAGTGCACTGGAAGCACGGCGGCATCGTTGGTGTTTTCGGCTACGGCGGCGGGGTTATCGGCCGCTACTGTGACCAGCCGGAGAAATTCCCAGGGGTTGCCCATTTCCACACCATGCGGGTCAATCAGCCCAACGGCAAATACTACACAACGGAATATTTGCGTCAGATCTGTGATCTCTGGGATTTCCGAGGCAGTGGGGTCATGAACATGCATGGGTCTACAGGGGATATTATTTTCCTGGGCACCCGGACTGAACAGCTGGAAGAGATCTTTTATGAGATGACCCATAGACTGGATCAGGACCTGGGCGGCTCCGGCTCCAATCTGCGTACACCCTCCTGCTGCCTGGGCGAGTCCCGTTGCGAGTGGTCCTGCTACAACACCCAGGAGCTGTGTTATCAATTGACCCATGAGTATCAGGACGAGCTGCATCGCCCGGCCTTCCCCTACAAGTTCAAGTTCAAGTTCGACGGATGCCCCAACGGGTGCGTGGCCTCCATCGCCCGGGCGGACCTCTCCTTTATCGGGACCTGGAGAGACAACATCCGCATCGATCAGGAAGCAGTCAAAGCCTATATGGGCGGTGAGTTTCCTCCCAATGGCGGAGCCCATGCCGGCCGGGACTGGGGACCCTTCGATATCCAAAAGGAAGTCATCGATCTCTGCCCCACCCAGTGCATGTGGATGGAAGGGGACAAGCTGAAGATCAACGACAAGGAATGCAACCGTTGCATGCACTGCATCAACGTCATGCCGCGCGCTCTGCGTCCGGGTGAGGACAAGGGCCTGTCCATCCTGGTCGGCGCAAAAGCCCCTATCCTGGACGGGGCCCAGATGAGCTCCATGCTGGTGCCCTTTATGAAGGTGGAAGAGCCGTATGACGACATCAAGGAAGTCATTGAGAATATCTGGGACTGGTGGATGGAAGAGGGCAAGAACAGGGAGCGCTTGGGCGAGCTGATCAAGCGGCAGGGCTTCCAGAAGCTTCTGGATGTCACCGGTTTGAAGGCCCTGGCCCAGCATGTTCAAGAACCTCGGCACAACCCCTACATCTTCTGGAGAGAAGAAGAGGTGCCGGGTGGGTTTAGTCAAGACATCACTGATTTCAGGAAACGCCATCAACGCTAAGGGAGGACTGCTATGGCTTTTGTGTCATCCGGATATAACCCAGACAAGCCGATGGAAGATCGGATCACGGATATTGGAAACCACCACTATGGTCAGTTTCTACCGCCGATCATTAAGAACAACTTTGGCAAGTGGCAGTGGCACGAGATCCTGGAGCCAGGTGTTCTCATGCATAAATCAGAAACCGGAGATGAAGTGTACACCGTCCGTGTAGGCGGTGTGCGACTCATGAGTGTTGAATTCGTCCGGGAGATCTGTGAGATCGCGGACAAGCACTGCGGAGGGTACGTCCGCTTCACCACCCGGAACAACATCGAGTTCATGGTGGACAGCAAGGACAAGGTCGAGCCCTTGAAGCAGGACCTGCAGAGCCGCAATTATGAAACCGGCAGCCATAAGTTTCCCATCGGAGGAACCGGAGCCGGGTTGACCAATATCATCCACACCCAGGGCTGGATCCATTGCCATACTCCGGCCACCGATGCATCGGGCACAGTGAAAGTGGTCATGGACGAGCTCTTTGAAGAGTTCCAGCAGATGCGCCTTCCGGCCCAGCTGCGCATTTCCATGGCCTGCTGCCTGAACATGTGCGGGGCTGTCCACTGCTCGGATATCGCTATCCTGGGCTACCATCGCAAGCCGCCCATGGTCGACGATGAATGGCTGGACAACCTGTGCGAGATCCCTTTGGCTATCGCCGCCTGCCCCACAGCGGCCATCAAGCCCAAAAAGAAAGAGATCGTCTCTGAGCGGACCGGGGAGAAGAAGGAAGTCAAGAGCGTTGAGATCAACGTGGACAAGTGCATGTACTGCGGAAACTGCTACACCATGTGCCCCTCTTTGCCCTTGACCAACGCCGAAGGCGATGGGATCGTAATCATGGCCGGGGGGAAAGTCTCCAACCGGATCACCGCTCCAAAGTTCTCCAAAGTCGTTGTGGCCTTCATTCCCAACGAGACCCCGCGGTGGCCCACCCTGGCCAAGACTATCCGCCAAATTGTGGAAGCCTATGAGAACAACGCCAAAAAGTACGAGCGCTTGGGCGACTGGGCCGAGCGGATCGGCTGGGAGAAGTTCTTTGAAGTTACTGGCCTGGAGTTTTCGCATCACTTGATCGACGACTTCCGCGATCCTGCCTACTACACCTGGCGGCAGACCACGAACTTCAAGTTCACGGAAGGTATGAACGATTACGCAGCCATTAAGGCTGAGTAAGACCTAGCAATAGGAAAAGGGGGACAACTGGCCCCCTTTTCCCCCTTTATGATATGGAGGCATGCGCCATGGCCAATGAAGAGCTGAAACAAAAAGTGGTAGATGAACTGAAAAAAAAGTCGGCAAGTAAGACCAAGTTCTATTTCAACGATTTGGCCAAGATTATGGATGAGAAGCCGCGCGCGGCCAAAAAAGTCGTGAATGAAATGGTATCCGAGGGGCTGCTTTCTTTTTGGTCCAGTGGAAGCACGACCATGTATACCCTCCCCGGCATGGGCAAACAGGCTGGAGCTGAGGGCGAGGGCGGAAAGTCTGAAGAATAAACCAAGACTTCGTTATTTATTTTTGTGCACCATATCCCCCGCCTGACGGTGGCCGGTTTACGCGGCGGTTCGGGCAAGACCATTCTCAGTTTAGGCCTGGCCAAATACTGGCAACAGGCCGGATGGCGAGTAAAGCCATTTAAAAAGGGTCCTGATTATATTGATGCTGTTTGGCTTGGCCGTGCGGCCGGTCATACAGCTACCAATTTGGACCCTTTTCTTATGTCCGAGGCCCAAATCAATTCCCTGTTTGTGCACAGGGCTCAAGATTGTGACCTGGCTTTGATTGAGGGCAATCGGGGCCTGTTTGACGGGAAAGATCTGGACGGAAGCTGTTCAACCGCCCATCTGGCCCGCCTGCTCGACTCTCCGGTCATTCTCATCGTCGATTGCACCAAAATGACCCGCACAGCGGCCGCCATGATCGGCGGTTGCCTGGCATTTGAGCCTGATATTCGTATTTCCGGAGTGGTCTTAAACAATACAGCCGGGGCCAGGCACCGGAGTATCCTCCGCCAATGTATTGAGACCTATTGTGATTTGCCGGTACTGGGCACTTTGCCCCGACTCAAGGACAATCCCATTCCGGAGCGGCATATGGGTTTGGTCTCGGACCGGGAGCATAACTCTGAACAGGCTTTGCAAATAATTGCCGATACCATAGGGGATTGGCTGGATGTGGACAAGATCCGGGATATTGCCTTACAGGCCCCGGACATGGTCGGGCAAAAACCTTTGCTTTGGCCGCATCCCCCTGCATTGTCCGGGGAAGTACGCATCGGGGTGGTCAAGGATGCCAGCTTGTGGTTTTACTATCCGGAGAACCTGGAAGCCCTGTCCAGGGCCGGAGCCACCATCAAAGAAGTCAGCCTGCTTTCCAATGAGGCTTGGCCTGAAGTCCACGGACTCTATCTGGGAGGTGGCTTTCCCGAGACCCAGGCTTGGGAATTGGCTGCCAACTCCCAGGTCCGGAACAGGGTTTTGGATTTGGCTCAAAGAGGTTTGCCTATATATGCCGAATGCGGTGGATTGATGTACCTATGCGCGACCTTGCACTCGGCAGAGGAAGCGCACTCCATGGTTGGGGTATTCTCTTTACAGGCCGAGCTGAGTCGCAAGCCGCAAGGCCACGGGTATACACTGGTCAGGGTCAATCGGGCCAACCCTTTTTATCCGGTGGGTTCGGAATTCTACGGGCATGAGTTTCACTACTCTAAATGTCTGCCTCCCCCCGGAGGGACATGCGCTCAGGATGCATGTTTGCAAATGCTTCGTGGCACTGGATTGGGACAGGCCCAAGACGGTCTGCTGTACCGAAATACTTTTGCCTGCTATACCCATGTGCATGCCTTCAGTGTCCCGGAGTGGGCCACAAACTTCGTGCAAGCGGCCATAACCTATCGAAGCTGCCGGGAGCAAGGACAGAGCGGATGTCCGGATATCAGGATGTTTTAGTACGCTGGATCAAAAGATTCATTTGCTATTTTGGCAATCTTAGAGTGTACTCAATCTTGCATACATAGAGATCCTTATTATTGAGACACACTACGAGTTTCATACCAGAGATGAGTGAAAGATCGTCATCTTGAGCGGTTATGATACGCAAGACTGTGGAGGAGTGGAATGGCACTGCGATTGGTGGTCTTAGTGAAGCAGGTACCGGATACGCAAAATGTAACCGGGCAGGCCATGAAAGAGGACGGAACTGTGAACCGGGACGCCTTGCCGGCCATCTTTAATCCCGAAGATCAGAATGCATTGGAAGAGGCCCTGCGGATCAAGGAAAACCTGCCCGGCACAACGCTTACGGCCATCAGCATGGGACCGCCCAAGGCCAGCGATGTGCTCAAAGAGTGTCTTTACCGGGGGGCGGATGAGGCCATATTGGTTTCCGACCGCGGTTTTGCCGGTGCCGATACGTTGGCCACTTCCTATGCTCTAAAATGCGCCATCCAACGTCTGGGGCATTTTGATATGATTCTGAGCGGCAGGCAGGCCATAGACGGAGATACGGCCCAGGTTGGCCCGCAGGTAGCTCAAAAGCTGGGTATCAATCAGATCACCTCTGTGTGCGAAGTTCGGGAAGTCACAGAATCAATGGTAACAGCAGTGCGGGGAGTGGAGACCGGATATGAAACCGTACGCAGCACGTACCCAGTATTGATAACCGTTTCCAGCGTTGCCAATGATCCCAGGCCCCCTCGAGCCAAGCTGGTTATGGCCTACAAGAATGTCCTCTGCAACGCCGAAGAGGCCTACGATGAATCGTACATCGAACCGCAATGCGGGCTTGAGGTGGAATATATCAAGCAATGGAATATGGCTAGCATCCAAGCTGATCCGGAGCGATGCGGTTTGTCTGGTTCGGCTACCAAAGTGAAAAAAATTGAGAATGTGGTCCTCACAGCCACAGATTCCAAGCAGATCGAGAATACCCCTCAGGCCATAGCCGGACTGATCAAGGAGCTGGTCCAGGAGCATATCCTGGGGTAGCTGCCGGGAGAATGCCTGGTGTCAGGTTTCAGGAGTCAGGTTCTTCGTTCCCAGGGTCCTCCCTGCCTGCCCGCATTGCTTGCGCTTTTGCATGGACGACTCATAAGTACCATGGCACTGTCGCAAGCAAAAGCGCTGCAGGCGGGGAGACGTCTTCTCTTGTGGCTCCGGCCACATTCTTAGGCCAGATGCTCGCAAAGCTCGCATCAAGTAAGTCAGGCTGGGCCTGGCGGTCCCGGAGCCAAGCCATCGACCGGGTTGAGTCTCGTTTCATACGTACTTTGCCGGAGACAAAGCTGACACCAGAAATCTCTTTGGATCACAATATACGGAGGATGCATGCAGGAACGCGGAAATGTCATGGTCTTTATTGAACACCGGGATGGGATTCCGGCCGAAGTCAGCCTGGAGCTGATGTCTCAGGCCCGGGAGTTAGCCCATACACTGGGGGTTGGGGTAGAGGCTGCAGCCCTCGGATCCGGCCAGGGGTACGAAAAAGAATCTTTGGGCCGATATGGCTGTGGACGCGTTTTTGTCGTCGATCATCCCGGGCTGAAAGAGTTCACCTCTGTTCCCTTCGCCAAGGCCTTGACTCAGGTCATTCGTAATCATGAGCCGCAGATCGTTCTTTTTGGAGCTACTACAACGGGAAGAGACGTGGCCCCTCGGGTCGCTTCAGAGCTGCAGTGCGGCTTGACTGCGGATTGTACCGATTTGCAGATCGGGGAGCATAAGGTCAAAGGGCAGGTATATGAAAATGTCCTTCTCCAGATCCGCCCGGCCTTTGGAGGGAATATCGTCGCTACCATCGTTTCCCCGGAAAGCCGTCCCAGTATGGCCACGGTGCGGGAAGGGGTAATGCCCAAACGGGAAATGGATTTCTGGCAGCCGCCTCAGGTGGTGCATGAGGATGTGCAGTTCAGCGAGGCCGATTTTCCCACCCAAGTCCTGGAAGTAGAGCGCAAAGAAAAGGGTGTGGATTTGAAAAAGGCCAAGATAATAGTTTCAGCCGGAATGGGAGCCTCCGACCCTCAGTCCTTGGAGCTGGTCTATGAAACAGCCCGGGTCCTGGGAGGGGTGGTGGGTGCGTCCCGACCTGTAGTGGATGCCGGTATTGTGCCCAAGGAGCACCAAGTGGGCCAAACCGGAACCACAGTCCGGCCGAACCTGTATATTGCCTGTGGGATATCGGGACAAATCCAACACCGGGCCGGGATGATGGAGGCGAAAAGAATCATAGCCATTAACAGCGATCCTCAGGCTCCTATATTCGACATAGCTCATTACGGTATCGTAGGGGATGTCAAACAGGTGCTCCAGCAGATGATCAAGTCCTATAAGGATAAGGCCTAATATGCATGCTCGATGTTCACACACGTTTCATCCTCGAACAATCCGGCAAACCTTTTTGAGCCAGAGGGCAAAAAAATATTTCAGATTTGTCCCGGGCAAAGCTGAAAACAAATCTATTGGGGAGGGAGTGTGAGCAACTTTTATCTGGATAATCCGGATATTCTGTTTCATTTGCAGCATATGGATCTGGAACAGGTGGTCCGGCTCAAGGAACAAGATTTTGCCGAGAGCGGGGTCTACGCCTATGCCCCTCGTGACGTCTCCGACGCTGTGGACAATTATCACCGGGTTCTGGAAATTATAGGGGAGATCGCAGCCGAGTTTATCGCCCCTCGGGCCGATGCTGTAGATAGGGAAGGAGCCCGGTTTCAAGGCGGGGAAGTCCATTACGCCCGAGGAACCAGAGAGTCCCTGGAACGTTTGGCCCAGGCCGACCTGATGGGTTTTACTCTGCCCAGACGGTACGGGGGCATCAATATGCCCAAGACCGTCTATTCCATGGCCATTGAGATGATTTCCCGGGCCGATGCCTCCCTGATGAACCTTTTTGGACTTCAGGAGATCGCGGATACCATCTGCAAGTTCGGCTCCCGGGAGCAGAAGGAACGTTACTTGCCGAGATTCTGCTCCGGGGAGACATCTGGGGCTATGGCCCTGACCGAACCGGACGCCGGATCCGACCTGCAATCCATATCCCTGCGGGCAGATCAGAAAGAAGACGGACAATGGGTGCTCAATGGGGTGAAACGATTCATCACCAATGGGTGTGCCGATGTGTCCCTGGTCATGGCCAGGTCCGAGCCCGCCATTGCCGGTGGCCGGGGCATATCCTTGTTCATTTACGAACGGGATGAACATATGCGGATCCGACGTATAGAGGACAAGTTGGGCATCCACGGATCGCCCACCTGCGAACTGCAGTTCCAGGATGCTCCGGCCGAACTTTTGGGCCAGCGGAAGAAGGGGTTGGTCAAGTACACCTTGTCCCTGATGAATGGAGCCAGGCTGGGGGTGGCTGCTCAGGCTGTGGGAATTGCCGAGGCCGCCTGGCGGGAGGCTTCGGGATATGCCCGGCAACGGATCCAGTTTGGTCAGCCCATAGATCGATTTCAGCCTGTCAGTGAGATGCTGGCCGATATGCAGGTAAGCATTCAGGCCGGGCGCAGTCTGCTGTACGAAACATCGCGCATAGTGGATCTGAAAGAGGGCTTGGAGGACCTCTCCGAGCATGATCCGGAGCGGGCCAAAGGCCACAAGCAAGATTTGAAACGATTCACGCGCTACAGCGCTTTATTCACCCCTTTGGTCAAGGCCTATACCTCGGAAGTAGTCAACGATATCTGCGATATGGCCATTCAGATTCATGCTGGAACCGGCTACACCAAGGATTTTCCGGTGGAGAGGCTGTATAGGGACGCCCGGATTACCAATATCTACGAAGGGACCACCCAATTACAGGTAGTGGCGGCCATGGGCGGGATTATGACCGGAGTAATCTTCGATTGGATGGACCATCTGGAGAAGGAAACGGATTTCAGTGCCTTGCCCAGGCAAATCGAGATGGCCCGCAAATGTCGGGAGGCCTTGCAAGCAGCCCTGGCCCATATAAAGGAACGCGGGGATAGCCGTTTTCAGGATTTTCACGCCCGCCGGGTGGTGGATATGGCTGCGGAAAGCAGCATGGCCTATCTGATGACTCGAGATGCTCTGCATTCTGAATCCAAGCGGGTTTTGACCGATCTCTACGTGTCCAGAGCAGTACAGAGGGTTATGACGTGGAAAGAAGCGATTCTGGATCAGGATCAGGTCTGGTTCAAACAGGCCCAAACCCTCCTTGCCGATTCCTTGTAAGCTTCGAGATCTTTGCCCCCCGATCCAGGGGGGCTTTATCCCCTCCTGCTCATCAGCTCTGTCCGTTCAGGAGCGTATCCGTATGGCCCATATCTGGCGATACATTATCCGAGAAAGGGAAAAATGGTGCAAGGTTGTTGTGAATTTATTCATGATCTTTGTAGGCATGCAGTTTATTGAGCTGGCCTATGCGACTGAGTATTTCAGCAGTTCGAATTATGGAGACAACCTCCATGTCCTGTACGCCATGTATTTAGCTTTCATTGCTGGTTTGTTTCCCAACTACGCCACTATATTTGCGGTTGAGCTTATGAATATGAACCGCAAAAGTCTCCATGAAGTGATAGAAGTTTTGCTTTTTTTTGTCCTCACCTTTCTTCTGAATGCTGCTGTCATATACTTTTCTTTGCTTATTTAGATTCTTTTTTCAATATTCCCCACCAAAATCGAAAAAATAATTTGCCCTCGTATCTCTCCTATTGCTTTTTCCTCTGGACTACCCTAAGATTTGATAGAGGACTCCACCCAAGCCCTGCTGATCTCTCCTCTGATTTTTTGCAGCATCATCCATCCGCTTACAGGTACATAGATCATGAAGACGACAACTTCTTTTCCTGAGACAGTGAAGGTTTGGGAACACATCTGGATACCCATGTCCGATGGAGTGCGTCTGGCGGCCAAGATTTGGCTTCCAGGTTCTGTGGACGACACTCCGGCACCGGCAATTTTGGAATACATTCCCTACCGCAAAAGGGATGTGGAGGCTGTTGGCGACAGTATCACCCACGGCTATTTTGCCGGCCACGGATATGCCTGTGTACGGGTGGATCTGCGAGGAGCGGGGGAATCCGAAGGGGTCCTCCAGGATGAGTATCTGGCTCAGGAACAAGACGACGGTCTGCAAGTCCTCCGCTGGGTAGCCTCCCAGTCCTGGTGCAATGGAAATATCGGCATGATGGGCATTTCCTGGGGCGGCTTCAATTCCCTGCAACTGGCCGCCTTGCAGCCCCCGGAGCTGAAGGCGGTCATCACCGTTTGTTTCACAGACGATCGCTACGCAGACGATGTCCATTACATGGGCGGTTGCCTGTTAGGAGACAATCTGTCCTGGGCGTCGACCATGTTCGGCTACAATTCATGTCCTCCTGATCCGGTCCTGGTAGGCGATGCCTGGCGTGATATGTGGCTTGCCCGCCTGGAAGGAAGCGGACTGTGGCTGAAGAAGTGGCTTGAACATCAACGCCGGGACCACTACTGGAGGCACGGATCGGTCTGTGAGGACTACTCGGCCATTACCTGTCCGGTTTTGGCAGTCGGCGGCTGGGCTGACGGATACTCCAATGCGGTTTTCCGTCTTTTGGCCGGACTTTCCGTGCCCCGCAAAGGATTGATCGGACCCTGGAGTCACAAGTATCCCCATTTCGGGGTCCCGGGGCCGGCCATTGGTTTTTTGCAGGAATCTTTGCGCTGGTGGGATACCTGGCTGAAAGGAAAGGATCAGGGCCTGATGGAGGAGCCCATGCTCCGGGTTTGGATGCAGGACAGTGTCCCGCCCAATACACGCTACAAGCACCGTCCCGGCCGCTGGGTGGCAGAAGATGTCTGGCCGACGACCGATCTCAAGTGGCAGGCATTTTATCTGCAGAACGGTCCTCTCCTGCGTCCGGAGCAGCCCCAAGAGTCCGCCCGGCTGACCATTCAATCACCCCTCAGCGTGGGCCTGTATGCAGGAAAATGGTGCTCCTATGCAGCACCCCCGGATCTGCCCCACGACCAGCGTGAAGAGGATGGAGGGGCCTTGGTTTTTGAGACAGACCCATTGCCTGAGACTCTGGAAATTCTCGGGGCCCCGGTGCTCAGTCTGGATGTGTCTTCCAACCGTCCGGTGGCAATGGTTGCGGTTCGGCTTTCGGATGTGGCCCCGGACGATAAAGCCACTCGGGTGACCTATGGTTTGCTCAACCTTTGCCATAGAAATGGACATGCAGAACCGGAAACCCTCGAACCGGGGACGGCCTATTCTGTCCAGGTCCAACTCAACTATATCGCCCAAAGTTTTCCAGCCGGACACCGCCTGCGTATTTCCATTTCCACCTCCTATTGGCCTTTGGCTTGGCCCCCACCCTATCCGGTACGCTTAAGCGTTCACATTGGTTCCAGCCGACTGCAGCTTCCGGTTCGCCAGCCCAGGTCAGAGGATACAGCTTTGCTAAAATTTCCGGAGCCGGAAGGAGCGCCTGCCCTGGCAGGCAGTCAGGTGCGCCCTAAGAAACATGCCTGGCGGGTTATTCGGGACCTGGGCCGGGATGAGGCCACTTTGGAAGTGATCAAAGATGAAGGCTCTTTCTGTTTGACAGATATTGATTGGACGTTGAGTGCCCGGGCCAGGGAATGGTATACATACCAGGGTGATGATTTTGATTCTGTGCGGGGAGAGACCCTTTGGGAGCGCAGTTTTCAGCGCGGGCAATGGTCGATGCACACAACAACTAGGACGGTATTGACCTCCACTCCCCATCATTTTCGAATCCATGCTGAGCTGGACGCCTTTATAGAAGACGAACGTATCTTCTCCCGCAATTGGTTTTATGAAATTCCACGGGATCTTGTATAATGGGAAAGTTGTGGTAACGGATAAGGATTGCACAGAGGATATGTATACCAAATACGTATTGCTCATTCATGCCGGATGTGAAGACATCATTCCTGAAAGATTTACTTCTGACCAGGAAGATGAAATATTAAGCACTCTCAGACAAAGCCTTGAACGCGGCAGGTCCATACTTGAAGGTGACGGCCGGGCTGTTGATGCGGCTCAGGCAGCGGTCATGATACTGGAAGATTCTCCGCTGTTCAACGCCGGCCGAGGTTCGGTGTTCACCCATGCGGGGAAAAACGAAATGGACGCCTCCATCATGGATGGGCAAAGCCTTCAGGCCGGGGCAGTGGCCGGAACCTCCGGAATCAGGAATCCGGTAGCTGCTGCCCGCTTGGTCATGGACAGATCGGAGCATGTCCTGCTCATGGGGCAAGGGGCCGAAGAATTCGCTCGGGAGCAGGGCCTGGAGCCGGTTGATTCGAAGTATTTTTACACACCCTCCCGCTGGAAGGAGTATGCAGGGGGCGACGAGCAGAAAGCAAAGGGGAAGCGGCCGTCCCGTGGTTCAGATAAGTACGGCACAGTGGGGGCAGTCTGTCTGGATAGGCACGGGAGCCTGGCCGCGGCCAGTTCTACGGGAGGCATAACCGACAAGAAACACGGCCGGGTGGGTGATTCCCCTATTGTCGGCGCTGGATTGTATGCGAACAACGCCACGTGCGCCGTGACCTGTACCGGCCAGGGGGAATACTTCATACGAACCGTGGCTGCTCACAGGGTTTCCGCCTTAACTGAACTCCGGGGACAAAGCCTGGAGCAAGCAATTGGAGAAGTTCTGCACCGGATCCAGAAGCTGGGAGGTATGGGCGGGATGATCGGAGTGGACCGCAACGGACATGCGGCTATTGAATTCGTCACTCAGGGTATGTTTCGGGGCATGGTCCGGGAAGGGAAAGAGCCCCGGGCAGCCATGTACGGACCGCCCGGGAGCTGGTAAATTGATAGCTGCTTTGCCACAAGCAAAGCAGCTATCAATTTACGGTTTGACCAGATCCTGAACTCCACCGGTATGCGGCGAGAGTTCTTCCTGTAGCGGCAGCTCCATTGGCGAGGTCAGAACCTGGATGGCCACCTCCGGGATGCTTTCCGGGAGCCGAGCCCGGGCTTTGTCCGGACTGACTACAGGGATGGCCTGGTCCTGAAATTGGAACTTAAGCATTTCCCGGCAATGCTGAAACTTGTCAACGAGCTCCTTTTGGGAGTCGGCCCCCAGGTAAACAAAGGCCGTGGCGTAGCTATAGCTGTCCTGCTCCGGAATGTCCGAGAGCTTCATGCCCACCTTGCCCTGGAGGTCGATCAGGGTACCCGGAAGCTTTAGGCTTATATCCTCCAGATCCTCCTTGGATGGGATGCCGGTGATCAATTTGTCTTGATACTCGCGGAGAAAGAATTTGCCAGCCAATTTGAACCGGCCTTGGCGTTTGGGAAACCAGGGGGCCTGATTTAGGGCCACATCCAGCATGATCTGGTGATTGGAAACCCCGTCCACTTTGGCGAACAGATCACTATGGGACTGGGGGATACGGGTATTGATTTCCAAGAACCATATCTTGTCTTTCCGCTCATTCCAGAAAAACTCTACATTGAATGCAGAGTGGTCAAATCCGATGTGGGTCATTACCCTTTCTGTGATTCTGGCCATTTCTTTCTGAACATTACGGGGCAGCCGGGAGGGGTACTGGTAACGGGCAAAGGTGGTTCGGTTCGGTTCGCGAATGGAATCGATGATTCCGTAGGTGCGCACCTTGCCGTTGTGCACATATCCTTCCAGGGTGCACTGCCTTCCGGAGATGATCTCCTCAGCCACACAGTGGGAGCTGTTCACCCTGGCCACTTCCGGTGGGAGCTTCACAATATCCAGGAGGTAATCGAACGGCTTGAACAGCCCGATCTTTTCCCTCAGGATGTTTATAGCCCGGAGGAAATCTTTTTTGCTGTTGATCCGAAAGCCCAGTTGAGAGGCTGTTGATTTGACTGGCTTGATCCAGAAGGGGAATTTGAGGTCAATCTTTTCCAGGGCCTGATCGTTAAAGGGATCAAAGGGGGTAAAGGCCGGGATGGACTCGGGTATGGCCTGCTTTTGCTCCAGGCGGCTCCAATATTTATGCTCGCATTTGAGTACGCTCTCCAGGGATGGACCTGGGACTTTGAATCGTTCACATAAAATGGGAACCATGGTGCTGACCGGAAAATCGGTGTATCCGACAATGGCGTCGATGCTTCCGTCAAAAGCCCGCAGTTGCATATCGGCCAGATCCAGCATGTCCTGGAGACGGTATTGACCGCTGTCGATTAATGAATGAATGTCCAAAAGTCCGATGAAGTTGTAATTTTCAGCATTCTTGACCTGTTTGATCATACTCAGATTGAAATCGTCCAATCCAATGATGAAAACATTCTTTTTCATCGCTCGTGTATCTCCGCTTGTGTATGAATGTTTTTAAACTATCCGAGATTGTTAAGATTCTTGCTCTTTATTTTTGCACTCGCATCTTACATGGCCGGCACAAACTTCCGTTCGGACAGGATGTACTTATCTCCCGGGACCATGACGTGGACGCTCAAGTTTTCAATGGAGATCAGCTCGCCTTCACGTATGGAGGCCATATTGGTGGACCGGATGGTGGACCCGTCCACCACGATGATCAATCCAGATCCAATGGCTTCCTGGACGTCACCCTGGGAAATGAGCAGGCCGGTATCTTCGCCCAGGCCGATGCCCAAAGCTGACGGATTGCTGGCCACGGCCTGAAACAAACGCCCGATACGGCCCCGCTTAACGAAATGGGTGTCGATGATCACATGGTCCAAAAGTCCAAACCCGCTGCTGAACTTGACTGCGCCTTTTTTCAGAGCCTCGTGGCTGCTGCCTTCATAGATCATGGTATCCGCCATGCACATGGCTCCTGCACTGGTGCCGGCAATAACCACTGGTTCTTGTCGATAGCGCTCCATAAGGGTATTTAAAAACTCCGTACCTCCTAAGATAGTCGTCAACCTCAGTTGATCACCGCCGGTAAATAAAAATCCACTCGCCTCCCTGGCCCTGGCCACCAGCTTTCCGTTTTGAGCTGCTTCTCTATTTCTGATGTCTAAGACACCGATATCTTCAAGTCCCAGATTCTGGAAAGCCTGCAGATAACGTCGGCTGGATTTTTCCGGGACTTCTGAAGCTGTGGGAATGATTTCTATGCGTTTAGTTTCCGGGGGCAGGAGTTCACAAAACTTGTTAATAATTTGAGCTTCACTGTCATGCATAGCCCCATTGCCAAGTTCGTCCGAGCCGTTGGCTTCTGATGGCAAAGAAAGGTCTCCGCCGATAATGATTAAAATTCCTTTTGTTTTTTTCATGAAAAAAACATACGCTGCCTCAGCGATTATATCAAGAGTGTACACCGTACTTTCAAAGAAATGGAAATAGGATTATTGTTATAGATGTTGTGACATTATAAAAATTCCTTGGTACTTAATGAGGATAGAAAGGATTATGAAGATTTTGGAAATTCGGGCTTTGCGGGGACCCAACTATTGGTCTAACTGGCGGCACAAGCTCATGGTTATGCAGGTCGATCTTGAGGAAATGGAAGAATATCCGTCAGATACGGTTGATGGCTTTCCGGAAAGACTGCAGAAGCTTCTCCCTTCACTTTATGAGCACAGATGCTCTCGAGGTTATGAAGGGGGATTTCTGGAACGTATTCGGGAAGGGACCTGGATGGGGCACATCATGGAACATATTGCCTTGGAGATACAGGTCCTGGCCGGGATGCAGTGTGGTTTTGGCCGTTGTGTCTGGGATGGAGAGGGAGCAATCTACAATGTCGTCTTCTCTTATGAAGAGGAACGGGCAGGTTTTTATGTAGCCGAGGCTGCGTTTCGGATTGTCAGCGCCCTGATATCAGGCCAGCCCTATGATGTTGAGCAGGATATCCAAAAGCTGCGGGAGATCCGTGAAGAAGAGCGTTTCGGACCGAGCACAGGATCTATTGTGGAGGAAGCCAAAAAGCGAAATATTCCCATTTTACGTTTGAACAAGTACTCCCTGGTTCAATTGGGATGGGGGGTGCACCAGCAGAGAATTCAGGCCACTGTCACCGGAAAAACAAGCAGCATCGGGCTGGAGATCGCCTATGACAAGGAAGAGACCAAGAATATGCTCTCCAACAATGCGTGTCCGGTGCCTTCCGGATACGTGGTTTCTTCTGCGGAGGAGGTGGAATACGCGGTGCGGCGTATCGGCTTTCCGGTAGTCATAAAGCCGGTGGACGGCCACCAGGGCAAAGGGGCGACCATCAATGTCCAGACCATGGATGAAGCCCGGGCCGCTTTTGCCACGGCCTGGGAGTATTCCGGCCGGGCCATTGTGGAGCAGTGCATCCCCGGTTCGGATTTCCGTCTGCTGGTGGTCAACTACACCTTTGTGGCTGCAGCTAAGCGCACCCCGGCCCATGTGGTGGGCAACGGCAAATCCACCATCCAGGAGCTGATCGATGAAGTGAACCAGGATCCCCGCCGGGGATACGGACACGAGAAGATACTCACCGAGATCAGTGTGGATGGGATGACCAGCCGCCTTTTGGACCAGGAGAACCTGACCCTGGATACGGTGTTGCCCCCAGGAAAGATCGTGTACCTAAAGACAACTGCTAATTTAAGTACGGGCGGGGTGTCCGAGGATGTCACCGAGACGGTTCACTCGGCCAATATTTTTATGGCTGAGCGGGTGGCCCGGATCATTGATCTGGATATCTGCGGCATCGACGTCATGGCTCCCAGCCTGAGCGAGCCCATCACCGAGAATGGCGGGGCCATTATTGAGGTCAACGGGGCTCCGGGATTCCGTATGCATCTGGCTCCCACCCTGGGTAAACCTCGAAATGTGGCTGCACCGGTTTTGGACATGCTCTTTCCCTCCACGCATTTGGCCCGGATTCCTATTATAGCAGTGACCGGGACCAACGGGAAAACAACCACCACCCGCTTGATTGCCCATATGATGAAGATTCAGGGCCGAAAAGTAGGAACGACCACCACGGATGGAATTTATATTCAGAACAGCCTGATGTACAAAGGGGACTGTTCAGGGCCGGAAAGCGCCCGATTTGTCCTCCGCGATCCCACGGTGGACTTTGCCGTCTTTGAGACCGCCCGGGGCGGAATGATGCGGGCCGGGCTGGGTTACGACCTGGGCGATGTAGGGGTGGTGACCAATGTGGCCTCTGACCATCTGGGCCTGCGGGGAATTCATACCCTGGAGCAGCTGACCCGGCTCAAGTCCCTGGTGGCTGAAAACGTCCGGCCGGAGGGTTTTGCTGTCTTAAACGCCGACGATCAGAACGTCTACTCCATGCGGGAGAACGTCCCCGGGCAGGTGGCCTTGTTCAGCATGGACGCCTCCAATCCCCGCATCAAGGAGCATTGCGCAGCCGGGGGGACGGCGGCCGTGTATGAGGAAGGGAGTATCGTTCTGCGCAAAGGGGACTGGACCATCCAGGTGGATAAGGTGATCAATATACCTTTAACCTATTCCGGGAAAGCCGCCTTCCAGGTCCAAAACGTTCTGGCCGCCTGTCTGGCCGCCTTTGTGCTGGACGTGAGCGTGGAGGAGATCAGGACCGGCCTGCAGACTTTCTTCCCCTCCTCAGCTCAATTGCCCGGGCGGATGAATATTTTTGAGTTTGAAAAGTACAAGGTGCTCATCGATTACGCTCATAATGCTCCGAGCATTGAGGCCATGGGCAAGTTTACGGCCTCCCTGGGAGGAGGCCGTAAGGTAGGCATCCTGGCCGGAACCGGGGACAGGCGGGACGAGGATCTTATGGAAATCGGCCGGATGGCGGCCGAGTATTTTGACCAGCTCATTGTCTGGCAGGATGAGGATTACGCCCGGGGACGTGACAGTAGGGAGGTCATGGATCTCATCATCCAGGGAGCCAAAAGCAACCCCAAGCAGCCGGATATTCAGGTCATTCTGGATGAGGACCAGGCTGTGGACCAGGCCTTGACTACAGCCGGATGGCAGACGATTATCGTTATCTTTACCGGCCGGATCGAGGCCATGACCTCCAAGATAAAGGAGTGGAAGGAAAAAGAGCTGGATTTGACCATAACCCGGGAGGACATTCCCAACATGTAGCTGCTGGCTCCATTGTCCAGCCTGCAATTTGCCATGACCACCTTTGTTCATTGCATCTTTTTGCTGTCCATTGATATGAGTCAGTTGCTCTGACTCTGAATGCGGCGATACGGCCAAATACGCAGATCATCGATAACATAAATGGCAGGATATTCCTTGCAGAATATCAACCTTGCATGATAAGTCCATTCGGCCCAAAAGGGGGGGAATCTCAATCAATCATGTCCAAATCAGCCATTGTATCCATATTCTTAGCTGCCGGGATCCTGGTCATGGTGGTTTACCTGGTCATGGAGGACGAAAGACCGGTGCAAATGAGCCGGCAAAGCACCCAGGCCCGATTCGGTGAAGAATCAAGGGGAAAGGTCTGGTCCGGCTATGTGTACTGGGATGAGCGGCGCGGTCAGCTCAAGTTTCGTCCCTGCGGGGAGCAAATGCACGATTATGCCCTCCGGGACCAGGATCTGAAAAGCAGGCAATGGTCCAGGCTCGTGGATAAGCTGCAGTCCATGCCCTATATGCCCCGGTTTACGGTTTTGATCGGGGAGAAAAGCGGGGGCGGAGAAGACAGGGATATCCAGTCCATGCAGGTTCTGCAGGTCAGGCGCATCGATCCCCGGGGCAACTGCAAAGAGGACAGGATAGTGATCACCAAACCTTTGCCAGGGGCAAAGATCGATTCCCCACTCGTTATACAAGGCCGGGCCAGGGGGAGCTGGTTTTTTGAAGGGGATTTTCCGGTCCTTTTGACCAATTGGGACGGACTGATCATTGCCCAGGGGATTGCCTCGGCCCAGGAAGAATGGATGACTGAGGATTTTGTTCCTTTTACCTGCCGTCTGACCTTCGATCCTCCCTCCTATGGCCAGCGGGGTACATTGATCCTACGCAAGGACAACCCCTCGGACAATCCGGACTTGAACGATGCCCTGGAAATCCCGGTCCGATTTATGGGAAATTAAAAAGTTCACCGCCCGAAGGCGGTGAACTTTTTTAGTCTTTCTTGTTTTTAGGCTGCCAACTGCAGCTGTCTTGGCTGGGGCCTCAGCCCTTAATCCCGAGCTTGGGAAAGACGAACTTGACCAAGCCGATCCAGACTGCAATGGCAATCAAAATGCCGAGTAAGCCGTTCATAAATCCTCCAGGTTAGAGGTCGATATCCAATTCTTTTCCAGTCAATAATCTATAGGCTTGCAGATATTTATCTCTGGTTTCTTGTATTACCTCCTGGGGCAGATTGGGAGGAGGTGAGGTTTTGTCCCAGTTTTGGGTCAGCCAATCCCGAAGGTATTGCTTGTCAAAGCTGGGTTGGCTCTGGCCGGGTTGATATTTATCTTTGGGCCAGAACCTTGATGAATCCGGGGTCAGGACCTCGTCGATAATGATCAGGGTGTCGCCAATGAGCCCGAACTCGAACTTGGTATCGGCAATAATCAGTCCCCGTTCTTCAGCATGCTGCACCCCGTTTTCATAGATGCGCAAGGAGAGATCCTGGACCTGATCCACGAGCTCAGGGTCCATTCTGGCTTTGGCCTCTTCCAGGCTGATATTCTCGTCGTGTTCTCCGATGTCGGCTTTGGTCGACGGGGTGAACAGAGAACGAGGCAAGCGGGAGGACTCTTGCAAGCCCGAGGGGAGATCAATACCACAAACCTGCCCTGAGTTTTTATAATCCTTCCAGCCTGAACCGCTTAAGAATCCGCGGACGATACATTCAATAGGCAGGGGATTGGCTCTTTGAGCCAATACAGAGCGGCCTTGCAGTTGCTCCCCGTATTTTTGTAAATCTTTTGGATACTCTGATACTTCTGTGGCCTTGATATGATTGGGAACCAGGGAGGCAAACTTTTGCATCCAGAAACAGGTCAGTTGATTGAGGACCACTCCTTTATAGGGAATGGGGTCGGGCATGATGACGTCAAAAGCCGACATTCGGTCCGTGGTCACAATGAGCAGGGTATCCTGATCTATGGAATATATATCCCGGACCTTGCCCTTGGAGATCAAAGGATAATCCTGGATGGAAGTTTCGATAACAACTGGCATGCTGAGAGAACTCCTTTGTTGAATTATAGTACGCAAAAAGCTGATGACCTTACGTTTTGAGTCGAATTTCCGCACTGCGGGCGTGAGCTTCCAGACCTTCCAAGCGGGCCAGGCTGGCCACCTTATCCGCATTGCGCTGTGAATAACTCTTTGTCGCCGCTATTAAACTGCTTTTCTTTATGAAGTTCTGGACCGAAAGAGCGGAAGCGAACCTGGCTGAACCCATGGTAGGCAAAACATGATTGGGTCCAGCAAAGTAGTCGCCAATAGGTTCCGGGGTGTAATGGCCAAGAAAAATGGCCCCGGCGTTGTGAATCGAACTGAGCCACGACCAGGGATCACCCAGGCAGAGTTCCAAATGTTCCGGAGCCAAAGCGTTGATAAGATGCATCCCTGTTTCCAGATCCGGAACTTGAATCAAAGCTCCCCATTGTTTAAGGGCTGAAGCGGCGGTTTCCTGCCTGGGAAGACTGTGCAGCTGTTTCTGTAAAGCCTGCTTGGTATCATATAATATGTCATAATCCGGACTGATGAGCAAGGCAGAGGCCAAGTGATCGTGCTCGGCCTGGGAGAGAAGGTCAGCGGCAATCCATTCCGGATGGGCACTGCTATCGGCCAGGATGGCGATTTCACTCGGCCCGGCAATAAGGTCGATGCCCACCTGTCCGGCCAGCAATCCTTTGGCCGTGGTCACATACATATTGCCGGGTCCGGTAATGGTATCGACTCGGGGGATGCTTTCCGTGCCGTACCCTAAGGCAGCCACTGCCCAGGCGCTGCCCACGGCATAGACCTCGCGCAGGCCCAATGCCGCCGCAGCTGCTAAGGTATATGGATTAATGCTTCCGTCCTGTCTGGGAGGGGAGACTACAGCAATCCGCTCTACACCGGCGACTTGGGCCGGGATAGCGTTCATCAGCAGGCTGGAAACCAAAGGAGTGTCCCCGGATGTGCCTCCGGGGACATACAGGCCGGCCCTGGCCATCGGCCTGACCAGCTGACCGGTGATCAAACCGGGAGTGGAATGATCCACCCAAGAGTTCTCTTTTTGCTGCTGATGAAAGGCCTGAATATTGGTGGCCGCTTCTTCAATAAGAGCCAGATCGGCCTTGGGAATGCTGTGCACAGCCTGCTCAAGAACCTGGAGAGGGACCTTGATTTGGGACCTCTCAAAGTCTGGACAATCAAACTGCCGGGTATAGGACACCAGGGCTTTATCTCCTAGTTCCTTTACATTTTGCATAATGGACTCGACAGATTGAAACACGGATTGATCCGGGCTGTGGCGCTGGCCAAGATGCCTGAGCAGGTTCGACCAGTTTGGATCTGAAGTGAAATTGTACCAAGGACAAGGCATACACTTGCTCGCATCTCTTATGGTTTGAAACGTCTCATTGCGGTGATGAACAGGCCAAAATCTACGATTGATGCCTGGAAATGTCCACAAGCGCATTTGCGCTGAGCCTCCAGGAAATCAAAAAAAAGATAATGCCAGAAAAGTATGCCTCGATGTCAATACTCAATAAATTGATATGATTGGATATTTAAAAAATCAGCTCCAAAAGAAAATTCCCTGTTGACAGGCAGAGTGTCTTTGTTTACAAATCGCTTCTTGTCGCGAGGCAAAAAGCCGAGCCCGCTCTTTCAGATCAGAACGGAGAATGTGCTGAGACGCAATCGGCAAGAATGTGTTGACAGGAGAATGGAGATGAGCTAGACTTCAACTCTTCTGGACACAGAATTTAAGATCTTTGACAATTAAATAGTGAGTTGGGCGATAGGAAAATAGCCAGCAATCCTTAAGGCTTTATAAGCCGAAAGGAATTCGCGTTTTTAACATGAGAGTTTGATCCTGGCTCAGAATGAACGCTGGCGGCGTGCCTAACACATGCAAGTCGAGCGAGAAAGTCACCTTCGGGTGGCGAGTACAGCGGCGGACGGGTGAGTAACGCGTGGATAACCTACCCGGAGATCTGGGATAACCCTGCGAAAGCGGGGCTAATACCGGATGTGTCCGGCACTCCCTTTACGATGCACAGTTGATGAAAGGCATTAACGGGTGGATAGTAAAGTGAGTGCCGGATAAAGGTAGCCTCTGAAACAAGCTATCGTCTCCGGATGGGTCCGCGTCCCATTAGCTTGTTGGTGGGGTAAAGGCCTACCAAGGCAACGATGGG
>CAZUER010000009.1:56444-58697 GCA_964619345.1 uncultured Desulfohalobiaceae bacterium | reverse complement strand
AAAATGTTCTCAGGAGTGTGGCCAGCCGACGTGCATGGTCCTGGCCAAACTGATGGCCGAAGGGGCCAAGTCTCCTGAAGACTGCCCGCACGTGGAGCAGGAAAATCTGGAGCAATTGCAGCAGTATCTGACCCAGTTTGAGATGGAAATGTAAGGTTCCAGGTTCACGGTTTGCAGTTCTAAATTATATCTATATAATCAATATCTTATGTGAAAATTTCGTCTGTTCTCAACAAGTCCTGGCAGAGTTCATTGCAAAAGAGATTCTTCACTCGAAGACTCGTTCAGAATGACAACAAAGACAACAGATTATAATCTGTCATTCCTTCGAGGACTCAGGATAGGCTCTGAGTGAGTCTGCGATCATAGGATCTCTCTGCCAGGACTTATTGAGAAGTTACCAAAACCCTGAGTATGGAAAAGGGATGCCCTATGGACAAAAAGAAGGTTCTCTTCTTATGTACCGGAAATTCATGCCGTAGTCAGATGGCCGAAGGATGGGCCCGGCATTTACATGGGGAAAAGATTGATGCTTCATCCGCCGGGGTGATCAAGCACGGCGTGGACCCCAGGGCGGTCAAGGTCATGGCCGAGGCCGGGGTGGACATTTCCGGACAGGTATCCAAGACAATTGAAGAATTGCCGGATAAGGATTTTGACGTTGTGATCACCTTGTGCGACTCGGCGAACGAGAGCTGTCCTTTTTTCCCCGGGCAGGTGACTCGCCTGCATCAAGGATTTGACGATCCGCCTTTGTTGACCAAGGGAATCAAGGATGAGGAAAAGGCCTTGGAGGTCTATCGTCGGGTCAGAGACGAGATAAAGGAGTTCGTACGTGGGTTGCCGGAGCGAATAGAGGACAGATGACAGATGACAGAGGACAGAAGACAGAGGCCAGAGATCAGAAGTCAGTTTTGCCGGATTGATCGAGGATGAAACTGGTTACGGAAGAGCAGTGAGCCGGGTTGTATCGGGTAGGCCGCCCTTCTCCGAAGGGCTGGCTGTTTTCTTTGCTCCTGCAAAACTGAAAAATTTTTTATTGCTTATTTTGCCAAATAGAGCTCAACGATTCGAAGGAGTGAGGAGATGAACATTAAAGAACGTTACAAGTTACTTCTTCTGGTGGCTTTTTTTCTGGTTGCCTATTATGTGCCCTGGAATCATGAAATAATTCGTCAGGCCGGCTTAGAGGCCTTTATGATGCTCCGGGAATATGCCCGGGAGCACGTGCTGACTTGTTTGATTCCGGCCTTTTTCATCGCCGGAGCAATTGCCGTATTCGTTTCCCAGGCTTCGGTGATCAAGTATTTCGGGGCTCAAGCCAACAAGTTTCTATCCTATTCTGTGGCCTCGGTTTCGGGTACGATCCTGGCCGTATGCTCCTGCACGGTTCTGCCCTTATTTGCCGGCATCTATTCCCGGGGAGCGGGGATCGGTCCGGCCACGGCCTTTCTGTACTCCGGCCCGGCCATCAATGTCCTGGCCATTGTGTTTACCGCCCGGGTCCTGGGCTGGCAGCTGGGCCTGGCCCGGGCCATCGGAGCCATTGTCTTTGCAGCCATCATTGGGCTTTCCATGCATTTCATCTTCCGCAAAGAAGATGAACAGCGCCAAGCCGGGCAGATGTATCTCCCGAAAGACGACGGCAAGGGACGATCCTTGCTCCAGGAAAGCATGTACATGCTGGTTCTGGTCCTTATTCTCATCTTTGCCGCCTTTGCCAAACCGGCCCAGGATGCAGCCGTCTTGTGGCAGACCATATTTCAAACCAAGTGGTTTGTGACCGCCGGCCTCCTGGTTATTCTGGGATTTATGCTTAAATCCTGGTTTGAGCGCCAGGAGCTGAGGGAATGGGTTGACTCCACCTGGGGATTCATGAAACAGATCTTTCCTCTGCTTTTCGCCGGGGTACTTTTCGCCGGTTTCTTTCTGGGAAGGCCCGGGGAAACAGCCCTCATCCCGGAACGCTTTGTGGCCGATCTGGTGGGGGGGAATTCCCTGCAGGCCAATGTCATCGCCGCCCTGGCCTCAGCCCTGATGTACTTCGCCACCCTGACCGAGGTCCCCATCCTGCAGGGGCTGCTCGGATCGGGAATGGGCCAGGGTCCGGCTCTGACCATGCTTTTGGCCGGTCCGGCTCTGTCCCTGCCCAATCTGATTGTCATCGGCAGTGTCATGGGCTGGAAGAAGACCGGGACCTTTGCTGGTCTCATCGTTGTTCTGTCCACTATCGTGGGCATGAGCTACGGAGCC
>CAZUER010000009.1:0-56434 GCA_964619345.1 uncultured Desulfohalobiaceae bacterium | reverse complement strand
ACGGAGCCTTTATTACATAACCAAACAACATATCAGCCAAAACAAGGAGAAAGCTATGGACATTAAAGTACTCGGACCTGGATGTCCCAAATGTCAGGAGACAGAAAAGCTGGTTAAGGATGCACTTCAAGAAAGCGGTGTTGAGGCCAACGTAGAAAAGGTGACCGGAACCATGGATATCGCCAAGTACGGAGTGTTCGGCACTCCGGCCGTGGTGGTGGATGGTGAGGTTAAAGTGGTGGGCAAAGTGCCCTCCAAGGAAGACATCAAGAGCTGGTTGCAGGGATAGTGTCTTTAGCCCATCTATTTGTCGAAAACACATAACTCCCCCAGGCCCCTCCGTCCGCCTGGAAGACAGGCGGACGGAGGGGAATCAGAGGAAGAGTGGGTTCGTGCCGATAGAGGACAAGGCACATGTGATACGGCATTAGCCTGGATTTTATGAAAAGCAACCACAGTTGGTTGCCCTGCAAAAAACATACTTAAGGAGTATGCTATGACTGAACAATGCTGTACAACAGATAGTCAGGTTATGATTTTATCTTGTTCCGGCGGGTCGAATGTTGGACAGCTGTCAAATCAGGCAGCAGTTGAGCTGACCAGGGAAGGCCGGGGAAAGATGTTTTGCCTGGTCGGGATAGGTGGAGGATTGTCCGGTTTTGTGCGGTCGGCCAAAGATGTGCCGGCCATGGTTCTCATTGACGGCTGTGAAGTCGGCTGTGGCAAAAAGTCCCTGGAGCGGGAGGGGGTTCCCATTGACAAGTATCTGGTGATCACTGATCTGGGCATAACCAAGAATAAAGATTTTGCCTTGCCATCTGAAGATATATCCAAAGTCAAGCAGGAGGTCTGCAGGGTGTGTGGCTTGAACACGGAGACTTCTGTTCAGGAGGATCGTGCAGAATCCAATGAGTCATGTTGTAGTTAGAGTCATACAGTTATATAATCTGGAGGTACGATGTCGTCTGCAAAAGGAAATATCCGGTCCGGCCGGGAATATCATTTTGGGACCTGGCCGGACCTCAAGGCGCAGGCCAGGAATCAAAACACCTTTTGGCGGTGGAGCCGGGGCATTGTCTTTGGTTTGGTTATTGCCCTTGCCGCTATGGTGTTGGTGGGATGCGGACAAGATCAACCTGAAAAGAATACGCAGGAATCCACCCATTCTGAGGCCCAGTCAACTCAAAACTCGAAGGCAAAATCAGACACGTCTTTTAAGCCTGATACCGTGCTGGCCACAGTGAATGGAAAAGAGATCACGGCCCAGGAACTGCAGGAGTTTCTGTCCTCCCTGTCGGAGTCCCAGCAGCAGGCTTATGCCAAAAACAAGCAGGATCTTTTAGAATCCATGATTATCCGCACTGCTTTACTCCAGGAAGCCAAACGGCTGAATGTCCAGCCAAAGGATGGGGAAGGAGCTGGAGAGAAGCCGGGAGTGCCTGCCAAGGAGTTGGGGGAGGATGATTTGATCAGCGCTTTGTTTGATCAAAAAGTCCTGAACGAGGTGAGTGTGCAGGAAGCGGATTTGCGCCGCTTCTATGAGGAAAACAAAGAGCAAATGCCGGTCGAAAGCACCTTTGCCGAGATTAAGGAACAGCTCCGGCCCTATGTTCTGCAGATGGAACAGCAAAAGGCGGTGAGAGCGTATATCGACGATCTCCTCCAGCAGGCGAAGGTGAATAAAAATCAAGACTGGATTGCAGCTCAAAAGGCCAAGAGCGCGGATAATCCTCTGGCCAAGGCCCTGGAATCTGGCAGGCCGGTGTTGGCGGATTTCGGACGGGGGAGCTGCATCCCCTGCAAGATGATGGAGCCCATTCTGGAAGAACTCCAGGAAGAATATCAGGGGAGGGCGGAAGTTCTGGTCTTGGATGTGGGGGAGTATCCGGTTTTGACCAGGCGCTACTCCATCCGGACCATCCCCACCCAGATCTTTTTCGATGCCTCCGGAGAAGAGGTCAAGAGACACGAAGGCTTTATGAGCAAGGAGGATATAGTTGCGGTCCTCCAGGAACTGAAAGTGGCTGCGAACTGATTGCCCAATCCCGTCTGAAGCGGAGGAACAATGGAGCACGTATTTCTAACCATACATCAGTGGATGACCAGTGGATCAATGATCGCCGCCCTGGGCTGTTTTCTGTGGGGAGTGATCAGTGTGGCCTTAAGCCCCTGCCATATAGCCTCTATCCCCCTCATCGTCGGCTATGTGGGCGGACAGGAGGTCATGCCCAAGCCAAGGCAGGCGGCGATTTACGCCGGTCTGTTCACCATCGGGCTGTTCATTACCATCGTCATCATCGGTGTGGTCTGTGCCTTGCTCGGCCGCATGCTGGGTGAGGTCAGCCCCTACTGGACCATTCTTTTAGGCCTGGTGTTGTTTTGGGTGGCATTGGATATGCTCGGGGTCAAAGCCTGTTCGTTCTCTGGAGGAATGGTCAATCGGTTCAAACTCAAAGGCCGAAAAGGGGCTTTCGTTCTCGGTCTGGCCTACGGCATTGTCTCCGGATCGTGCACCTTCGGCTTTATCGCTCCAATCCTGGCCGTGATCACTGTGCAGGAGAAGATCGCCACCGGAGTGGGCCTGATCCTGCTCTTTGCTCTGGGGCATTGTCTGCCCATTGTTCTGGCCGGCAGCTCCACCGCCCTGGTCCAGCGGGTTATGGCCTCAAGCGGGATGCTGGCCGGAGGGACTTGGTTCCGGAGGCTGGCTGGTCTGCTGATCGCTATTTTGGGGGGATACTTCATTGCCAGGCCGTTTTTGGTGATTTGAGCTCTGCTGATAAAGACGGACCCGCTCCAATTGTTGCCCAGAGTCAGGCGCGTATGAAACTGGGTTTAATGAGACCACGATGACTACAGATCTTGATAACACTCCTGAACAGATCATGCGCAAGGTCCTTGCGGATTGTGCAGACTGTGATACCTGCCGTTTCCTCATGGAGGAGGGCTGCCTTTTCTTTCCCGAACTCTACCGGCTTTTTGACCGGGAGAAGGAAGAGGGAACTCCGGTGAGCGATGCTGAGATGTATGAGCTGGCCCAGTTGTGTACTCTCTGCGACCTGTGCCCCTGCCCCAATGTTCGGGAGGATATAATCAAAGCCAAAACTGCATTTGTGCACAGAGATGGCCTCCCTGTCCGCCAGCGTTTTCTGGCCGACGTCCAGAGGTTTGGACAAATAACCAGTCAAATGCCCGCACTTATCAAGCGCAGCCTGGAACTACCCGGAATGAAGGGCATGCTCAAGAAAGCTGCTGGAATCCATCCCTCGCGGCAAATGACTTCTCTGCCCAGGGAGAGTTTTTTCCGCTGGGCAGACAAAAAGGGGCTGGGCGGGGTATATTCAGGACATGAGCCCAAAGTAGCCTATTTTGCCGGCTGTACGGCTGGTTTTCTCTTTCCCCAAGTGGCCAAAGCAACGGTGGCTGTTTTGGAATATAACAATATCAAGGTTCATGTGCCGCTGCAGCAGTGCTGCGGCATGCCCACTCTAGTGGAAGGCGAAAAGAACAGCACCTTACAAAGGGCTGGATTGAACCTGGAAAGCCTGCTCAGAACAGTTGATCAGGGCTATGACCCAGTTTGCTCATGCCCCACGTGTGGCTATTTGATGAAGGTCCTGCTCCGGGAGGGTGCGGTGTATTCCAGGGCCTATCAGGAGGCTGTGGGGGCAGAGGAGGATGAAATCAAGATCCCCAAGGAGGGTATGCAGGGTTTTACTCGGTTGAACAAGGCCCTGTACGGGCAGCTTCTACAGGACGATGGATATTTTTCAGACCTCGATCCCCTGGACCGGATTGCTCTGTCCTCACAAGTACAGGATATCGGCCAGTACCTGCAACGACTGAGTGAACAGAGACGTCTGAATTTACCGGTAGGTGAGGTGAAGGCGCGCATGGTGTATTTTGCCCCCTGCCACCAAAGGGAGCAGAAGATGGGAAGCCCTTATACCGGATTGCTGTCCAAGGTGCCTGGATTGCATATCCAGCAGGTGGGCGGGTCCCTGGATTGCTGTGGCATGGGCGGCAGTCTGGGCATGAAGGAATCCTTTTATCAAGCATCCATCCAGCTTGGACAGCCGTTGGTGAACAAAATACAGGCAGCCTCTCCAGAGGCGATTGTAACCGACTGCCTGAGCTGCCGGATCCAGTTCGAGCACCTGCTTTCTTATCCTGTGTTCCATCCTCTGGAGATCTTGAGTCAATCGTATCAGATGGGGAGAACGCAGGATTAGCCTGAAGGGATGTGCGTGATAGTTCTGAGCTCATGAGCGGCCAGGAATAGGTAGCTTAAGAACGGGAGAATAAGAAGGATTTCGGACACAGCGTATCTTTTCGTTGCAAACATTCAAATCATAGGGAGTCCATATGAACTCCCATGCCCACAAAGTCGTGGGCTCAACCAAGGATGAAAAGCTTCCCATCCCCAATAGATCGTACTTATATTCTCCAGAAAAAAACAATGGAGGATTAAGCCATGAAGACCCAAAAGAATCAGGAAGTTATTTCTGTTGTTCATCCGATTTGTTGTGCCCTGGACATTCATAAAAAGAGCATTTCAGTCTGCTTACTGATCCTTGACGAAAATGGCAATGAGGTTGAGCACTTAAGACAATTTGAAACATATACTGACTCAATCCTGGAGCTTAAAGATTGGCTCAATCAATATGACTGTCCCATCGTGGCCATGGAAAGTACTGGCGTCTATTGGAAACCCGTTCACAACATTTTGGAGGATGTGTGCGAGGTTGTCTTGGTCAACGCTCGTCATGTCAAAAACTTACCTGGCAAAAAGACAGATGTGAAAGACTCAAGATGGCTTGCCAGTCTCCTCAAACATGGCTTGCTCAAAGGAAGCTTTATTCCGCCCAAACAAGTTCGGCAATGGCGCGATCTCACAAGACTACGGAAGAAACATGTCCAAACGGCCAATTCCTTTAAGCAGCGAACCCAGAAGTTTTTAGAATCAGCAAATATCAAGCTTGATTCTGTCCTTTCAGATCTGTTTGGGGCGAGCGGACGCTGTCTCTTAGATCGTTTGGCTAAAGGTGAAATCCCCAGCCAAAAAGAGATTGCCCGCATAGTCCACCACAGTGTCCGAGGCAAGAGCTATGAACTGTATCGATCAATTCAAGGTTTCTTTACGGCACATCATGTGGTTTTGCTTCGCACGAATCTGGAGACCATCGACTTTCATACCCGCATGATCGAGAGACTTGATGAGCAAATCAAGAACATGATGACCGACATGGAGCCCCTTATCCAGGCATTGGACCAGATACCCGGTATTAATGAAGTCTCTGCTCGGGCCATTTTGGCTGAAATAGGTTTTAGCCTGGATGAATTCAAGACCGGAGCTCATTTGTGCTCCTGGTCTGGCCTTTGCCCAGGCAACAACCAGACTGGGGGCAAGCGGAAAAATGGTCGAAGTCCGGTCAAAAAACATGTTCTCAAGACGACCATGGTTGAGTGTGCCTGGGCTGGAATCAAAAAGAAGGGGTCGTATTACAAGGCGAAATACCACCGCCTCAAATCCAGGCTCGATTCCAAGAAAGCAATCATAGCCATTTCGCATAAGATGCTTCAGGCCATATACAATATCATCAAACATGGTCAAGAATATAAAGAGCTTGGCGAAGAACATATTCTTGAACAGAACAAGCATGCCAAGATCTTAAACCTTCATAAACAAGCAGCACATTTTGGCTTTAAGCTGGTTCCAATCGAAGCATAACATATAGTATTTTTATGTTATAAAGGTCGAGCTACGATCTGGTGCTTTCAAGCGCGAGTATGAACATGACCAATCCAGCGTGGACAACAAATTGTCGGCTCAAAGGAGACCACGCATTTTAAACTTATTTGCCACCACCTGGATTTAAAAACAGTTGCACATCAGGCCAAAGGGCACTCAAGTAAACCGAGGTTTGAATGGGAACATTTGCCCACAGGTCTTAGTTACTATCAATAAAACCAGCATGTTAGGCCGTGCTTTTCATATTAAAGAAGAGAATCCAGCCGTGGTTGAGCAACATGATCAGCAGGCCGCAGGGGCTACTTGAAGCTGGAGCCCCCCTGCACAGGACGTGCAGGAGAACTATTCCAAGAGTTGGGAGACTTTACCCATGCAGCCATGCTGCGGGCAGGAGGATTCGAATCAAGACACGGCTGACCAGACCTCTCAGGGCAACGGCTGATTTCTGTCTTCCGAGAAATCTATAGCCAGATTAGGCCCTGTCACAAAATAACTATTCCATAAAGATTTAGTCCACGAATTTGCACGAATAATCACGAATGAAGAATTTATGCGGTCCCAGAATGGCCAGGGTAGCACCTGGCGGTCCTGAGTAAAGCTTTTGGGGTCACAATATGTCGCTGTAGTGTTATCCTCCTCCAGAAAAGCCCATCCGGAGCAAAGAATCCCGGCTGATCATGCCCTGAAAACGTCCTTGGGCGTCGATGACCGGCAAACGCTTCAGGCCCTTGTCGATCATCAGCCCGATGGCTTCTTCGATCAGCATATCGTCATGCACCGTGGTTAATGAAGTGTTCATGACCTGCCCGGCGGTGGTCTCATATATCTGTCGCTGAAAATCTGTGCCCTCCTCATCCTCAAAAGCGCCTTTCACTTTGGCCAGCAGATTCCAGATGCCCTTATGGGCCGGCTTGAAGGAGCGCAGCAAGTCGCGGTCTGAAATCAGACCCAACAGCTTGTCCCCGGCGTCGACCACAGCCACCCTCTGGATGTCGTTTTTATCAATGATCCGGATCACTTCACTGACAGCTGTTTCGGGGGAGACTGTTTGCACATCCCGGCGCAGGATGTCTCCCACTCGCTTCATGGCCTCTACGTGGATTTTTTGGTTTGTGAAGGTGTTCCAGTCCGGCGCTTCGCGCATGACTGTGCGGAAGATGTCCAGCCGGGACAGAATACCGCTCAGCCGCCCTTTCCCATCTACCACCGGGAGACGTTTGACCCCTTTGTTCAGCATAAGCTCAACAGCTTCGGCAAGTAGCTTGTCTTTGTCGATCAAGACCACCGGACTGCTCATGATCTCGACAGCCCGCCGGGAAGATATCTGCTTCAAAAGCGTTTCCCGGCGTTTCTGCCCGGACTCTGCAAGCAGGCCCAGACGCAGGGGCAGGCCGCCTTTTCTGATCAAGTCCCCCTGGGTCAAAACTCCGATAGGCCGTTTGTGTGTATCCACCACCGGGAGTCCAGTGAAGATCGAGGGCAACAGCAATTCGGCTGCTTCATTCAAGGGGGTATCAGGGGTGACGGTTTTGGGCTCAGAAGTCATCACATCCCGGACCATGAGCTGGCGGGGGAAAAAGGTGTTTTGGGTGCGGTGACTGAGCACATTGAGATCATGCAGGGCCAGGATGCCGTCATTGATCATCCCGTCCAACCCGTCTACTACCTGTTCGGCTTCAGCTGCGGGAAGGACGATGGAGATCCTCACCGGCATGTTGAAGGAGAGGATCTCCAGCCGCCCCGTGGCCAACTCCCCGCTTTCATAACAGCCGGCGATGCCACGGGTGACCATACAGCGGGCAGCGATTTTCAATCCATGCACATAGTCCAGGACGGCATCCACAACGGACTTTTTGCCGCAGCGCGCGTTCTCACTGGTCAAAATTTCAATTCTTTTGTAGTGCAGCATATCACAGACCCCACTTCAGACGCACCTGCAAAAGGATTTTTGCAGTCGCATCATTTCAGGCTCCCCAGCCACAATCCCAGAATCGTGCACACCAAGCCACCCAGGTTGTTGACCAAAATATTCATGACCGGCTGCAAGTGCATGCCGGCCCGGGCGGCATTAACGGTCTCCAGGGAAAAGGAGGAAAACGTGGTCAAGGCACCCAGGTAGCCGGTGATCACCAGCAATCGCATGTCCGGAGTCAGCAGTCTGGCTCGATCGGCCAGGGCAAAGACAAAGCCGATAAAAAAGCACCCAACCAGGTTGACCGTCAGTGTTCCCCAGGGAAATCGGGTTCCCCAGACTTTGTCTGTCAGCAAGCCGATGCCGAAACGGCTTGCCGCCCCCAGGCTGCCGCCGAGCATGACAATCAAAAATTTTGTCAGCATCCTCATCTCCGGGTACAGGTTGATAGGGGATGATCACAAAAATACCTTCCGCCTGCAACTGGCTGCAATTTTTTGCGGTCGGAATCTATTGAAAGCTATAATAACCCAGAGTACTATGAGCATAATACAAGGCAAGGAGCGAACATGGAGATTACAGCCCGCCAGGTGATGAGTACAATCCGGCATACTCTCTGCCCCCAGGACACCATAGCTGATGCAGTGCACTGCTTCCGGCAGGCTGGACGGGAAGGAGGCAAGCCAGTCTTTGGCCTGCTGGTTACAGATGAAAACCAGAAGCTGGCAGGTATGCTCTCCATGTATGATATTCTCCTTTTTATCCGTCCCAAGCATATCGGGGTTTGGGGGGAGATGCAGGATCTGCACATGGAAGGTCTGTACGACAACCTGTTGCAAAGAACACGGTCTGTGCAGGTGGGGGATCTGATGAGCAGAGATGTGGTCAGCATCAGCCCGGATACCCACATCCTGGTCATCATCGACCTTATGCTCAAAAGGCATATCCGTCGTTTGCCTGTGCTGGAAGGAGAAAAGATCCTGGGTATGGTCTATATTTCGGAAGTATTCCACCATGTGTTGGAGGATATTTAGAAATGGCAGCCAATACCCACCAGAATATGCTTTCTGGCTTCCAGGTCAGTATGGCTATGCGTAAAAAACCCTTGCGCCTGGATGCGGAAAAGAACTTGGATCAAGCCATTTCCTGTATGGTTAAGTTTAAAGTCAATGCCCTGTTGATCCACGACCCGGGGAGTGGTCAAGATTTGGGTTTAATTACCAAGAGCGATCTCATGACCCTGTATTATGCAAGTCTCCCTCTGCAGACGGTTTTGGGAGAGGTGTTGGTGGCTCCAATACTGACCTGTTTGCAAGATGATACCCTGGAAACCGCACTGTCTCACCTGCTTGGCAATGGCGTGAAAAGGATCTATGTGTCCGGTAAGCGAGAGAATGACATTGTCGGGGTGCTTTCCTATGCGGATATTGTGGGACTGGTGTACAGGTATTGCCGCCGGTGTGAAAAGAGCCTGGTGCGGGGGAGAAAGAAATCCGGGCTTGAAGAGACGGTCCTGGTCAGAGATGTCATGCACCAGGACGTTGTCTCCTGCAAGCCGGGGCAGAGCATTGCCCAGGCCTTGGAGCTCCTTTCCGAAAAATTGTTCAGTGCGCTTCTGGTCCAGGAGAACGGATACAGCTTGCCAGGTGTCCTGTCCAAAACCGATTTGATTTTGGCTTACAGACACAATTTGCCATTAGAAACACCTCTCACAGAGATCGCCAAGTTCCCGGCCTTGAGCTGCGCCCGGGAAGAAGCCTTGGTCCAGGCCTTACAACGCATGATCTTGGCCGATGTGCACAGGCTCTTTGTGCACGGACCCGAACCCTGGGACATTCAGGGGGTGTTGTCCCTGACCGACGCTGCCCGGGCCAGGTCCGGATCATGTCGGGCTTGCAGTGCTACGAGGATGCATTAGCCTTTCGTTTGGTAAGTTATTGCCTTGTTTCGTGAAAGGATAACGGTTTGGAATTTCAGGTGATCGTATTTGGCAGCATTTCACCAACCAATGAATTAATGCTCACACTTCTTTTTTGGGCTTCTATAGCCACTCGTCGGTGAATCTCAGGATCAACGCGGATCATAAGCTTGCCCGAATATGGTTTTTCTGGATCTTCTCCCTGCTGGGCACAAAATTCCAGATAATCATCAACCGAGTCCTGAAAAGCTTGCCATAATTCGTCCACTCCATGGATTTGGGGTTGGCCTTGTTGACAAGGCTGTATGAAGATATACTATACTAATATGGTATATATTAAAAGCAAAAAAATCGGAGGATGACTTTATGAAGTTTGTAGAAAATATGTCTGCTGACGAAACTCTGGACCTAGTGTGTCGCATGTGCCCCATGCATCTTATCGAACCCGGAGACAAGCTAAAGTGCCTGAAAAAAGATCAGGTTCTGGAAGTGCTCACGGATTACGATCAGGCTCTGGAGGATATTCCCGATTGGTGTGCCCGTTGCGGCCAGGAGTTCATCGGTGTGGAAGAGGAAGATGACTGTTATAAGCTGTATATCAAAAAGAAGAAGTGATTGCCCGGTGAGTATGTGGGTTTGGAGTATGCAGGTTCACCGTTCAAATAACCTATTTAAATAAAGCAGGAGATCAGATATGCAACCGGTTTATTTGGATCACGCCTCCGCAACTCCGGTGCGCCCGGAGGTCATAGAAGCCATGTTGCCCTATTTCGATCAAAAATTTTACAATCCATCCACGGTCTACGATCTAGGGACGAGTGTGAACGCTGACCTGGAGCAAGCCAGAACCCTGGTAGGGGCTTTGATAGGAGCAACTCCAGAAGAAGTAGTTTTTACCTCATCCGGTGCGGAAGCCAACAACTACGCGGTCAAAGGTGCAGCCCTGGCCCGACGGAAAAAAGGAAATCACGTCATTATTTCCAATATTGAGCACCATTCAGTGCTCAATTCGGCCAGGTTTCTGGAAAGGCTGGATTTTGAGGTCACTTACTTACCGGTGGATATGAACGGCTTGGTGCAGCCGGACACACTGCAAAAAGCTATCCGACCGGAAACCGTTCTGGTCTCCATTATGCATGCCAACAATGAAATCGGAACGATCCAAAATATAGCCCAGCTTTCTGAGATCTGCAGATCACGCGGGGTTCTTTTCCACAGTGATGCTGTGGCTTCAGCAGGCAGTGTTTCTTTGGATGTGGAGGACCTTGGTGTGGATTTGCTCAGTCTGTCGGCAGGTCCTTTGCGGGGCCCCAAGGGAGTGGGTGCGCTCTATATTCGTAGTAATACCAGGGTCATGCCTCTGATCCATGGCGGCATTCAGGAGCGAGGCCGGAGGGCGGGGACAGAGAATGTGCCCGGCATCATCGGCATGGGTAAGGCGGCGGAGCTGGCGGGCAAAGAGCTTGATGAGAACGCCGCAAAAACTCGTGTGTTGCGGGACAAATTACGCAATGGCATCCAGGATGTCATCAGACGGGTGAACTTTACCGGGCATCCGGAACAAAGGTTGCCAGGCCATTTCAGTCTCTGTTTTCAGGCTATTGAAGGTGAGGCCTTGATTTTTCGGCTCAGCCAGAAAGGAATTTACGTCAATACCGGGTCTGCCTGTGCTTCCAAGGCCTTGAAGACGTCCCCGGTCTTAACTGCAATTTCCATGAAACCGGAACTGGCCCACGGTTCGGCTGTGTTTACTTTAAGTCCTTTAAACAATGAACAGGAAGTGGATTATGTGCTGCAGACCCTGCCCGGGATTGTGCAGCAGCTGCGCTCATACTCACCCTTGTGGCAGGAAGAGGCTGAAGCGGAAACTCAATAAAAAAAAAAGGAGATGTGTTATGTATACGGAAAAAGTAATGGATCATTTCTCCATTCCCCGCAATATGGGTGACATGCAGAACCCGGACGGGGTGGGCGAAGTAGGCAATCCGGTCTGCGGCGATGCCATGACTGTGTACATCAAGGTTGAAGACGGGAAGCTGGCCGACGTTAAATTCAAGACATTCGGATGTGTGGCGGCCATAGCTGTATCCAGCATGGTCAGCGAGTTGGCCAGGGGACTGAGCCTGGAGGAGGCCAAGAAGATTTCCAAGCAGGCCATTGCCGAATCTTTGGACGGATTGCCCAAGGAGAAGATGCACTGTTCCAATCTGGGTGCCGAGGCTCTGGGCAAGGCCATCGAGGATTATGAGCGAAAACAAGAGACAGTGGCGGAAAGGGCTCATTGAAGCTGCCCCTGCAAAAAAAGACAATGTTGAGTGGCGAAGGAGGGGTATTATGACTGATGGAGCTCGGCATGCGATTCTGGCTCAGGGCGTTGTAGAGGCGGTCTGCTCAAGCCCCAAAAAACATACCGGAAAGCAGCAGGTGGATGAGGTCGAGCTTCGAATCGGCCATGGTCTGGTTGGCGATGCTCATGGGGGATCAAAACGTGAAGTCAGCCTTCTGGCTTTGGAAGATATTAAGAGTGGACAGGGGCATTTGTTTTTGCAACCTGGAGACTTTGCCGAAAATCTGACCACCTCGGGTATCCAGTTGGAAAAACTGCCTGTGGGGGCCTTGTTGCATATCGGCTCGGAAGTCGTCCTGGAGGTGACCCAGATCGGAAAAAAATGCCATACGAAATGCGAGATATTTGAAAAGCTGGGAGATTGTGTTATGCCCAAAAAGGGAATCTTCGCCCGAGTGCTGCAGGGAGGAGTGGTCAGCAGAGGATGTCCAATTTATTGTCTGGAACCTTTGGGTTGTGAGCAAAGCCAGCTTTGGACTATAGGTCGGGAGGACAAAACCTTTGCAATTAACTAAATTACATTTTCCATAGGAAGAGGAAATGAGTCAGGAGTCTGTAATGAAAGCAGATCAAGAGAGTATGTTCAGTCCACCTATTGCGCTGGGCAGGGAGAAACTGGGGGTCAAAGAGGACCTGCAGGACAATTCCCGGACCAATTTTATGCGCTGTTTGCAGTGCAGGTCCTGCTCTAGTAGTTGTCCCTTCTACTCGGCCATGGATCTGGGACCGCACAGGGTGATCCGCCTTTTGCAGCTGGGACAGTTCCAGCAGGCCATGGAGAGCACTACTATCTGGGTTTGTGTCGGTTGTGACACGTGTGCCAGTATCTGCCCCATGGCCATAGAGATTCCTTCGGTTATGGATGTACTGCGCCAATATGCCCTGGACGCAGGGGTTACCATCCCCATGCCGGAGATTCTCAATCTGCACAACGAGATCCTGGGTTCGGTAAAGCGCTACGGTCGGACCCATAAGGTGGAGATCATGCTTCGATACAAGGTCAAGAAGAGGGCCTGGCTGGAAGATATGGATGTGGGAATAAAGATGCTTTCTAAGAGAAAGCTGCACTTGTTGCCCTCTAAAGTCCAGGCTGTATCGGAAATAAAGGAGATATTTCGGACCGCCCGCCCTGTGTCCTGGCCCGCGGAGAATGATGATGAAGAGTAAGGCATCCCGATTGGCGTTTTTCCCCGGCTGCTCCCTGGCTACGTCAGCCAAAGAAAACTTCGAATCCTTACGTTCGTTTTGCCTGCAGATCGGTTACGAACTCCATGAAGTCCAGGACTGGAATTGCTGTGGGACGTCTTCGGCCCATGCGGTCAATACTGATCTGGCCTTTGAACTGGCCTGCCGGAATCTGGCCTTGATGCACAGCTACGAGAGGGTGCTCATTGCCTGCCCCAGCTGTTTTAAACGTCTGCAGCAGACATTTTTGCATCTGCAAAATGATTCCCATGCCCGGGAACAATTTGAAAGGGAGTGGAAAACCGAGTACAATCCTGGCCTGGAATTGACCCCCTTTTTGCGTTTTTTGGCTCAGCAGGACTTAAGGCCCAGGTTCGCTCAGGCGGAAAACAAGCTCCGGGGACTGCGAGTTGTTCCCTATTACGGGTGCATGCTGGCCTATCCGCCGATCATGAACCATGAACCCTCCATGTACGGGATCATGGAAAATGTCATGCACGAATTGGGAGCCAAGCCCTTGTTCTGGTCCCATGCCCGCAAGTGCTGTGGCACATTTCTGTCCGTGGCCCGACCGGATATGGTCACCCCCTTGATAAACGAGATCTTCACCGGGGCTGCGCAAGTGGGGGCGGAGTGCATTGTCACCGCCTGCTCCATGTGCCACCTGAACCTGGAGGTCAGGTGTACACTGAAGCAGGCTCTTCCTGTGTTCCACTTTTCCGAACTTTTGGCCCTGGCTATTGGGGCTGGGCCGCAGAAAGACTGGTTCAATCGACATTTAAACGACCCCCGGCCACTTTTACGTTCCAAGGAATTGATTTGATTGGAAAGAGAAACGAATCTGCTTATCCTCAGTGAAACTTCGGCTTCTATCTTTGGTTGGGAACTTCTCAATCGCCCTGATAGAGCTGAATGCAGAAAGATTCTTCAGTCGAAGACTCGTTCAGAATGACAAATAAAGAAAAGGAGATTGGTATGCCCCTTGTTCAGGTGGAGATCTTGGAAGGCAGGAATGTGGAGCAGAAGAGAAAGATGGCGGAGGAAGTTACCGAGGCCATCTCCAGAAATTTGGAGTGTCCCAAGGAGGCGGTGACCATCATCATTCGGGAGATACAAAAGGAGCACTTGTCCCGAGCTGGAAAGCTGGCCTGTGACTGAGCTGATGATCGAAGATAGCTCAAGCGTGCACCCGTTATCCTATAGCCGGCCACAGAATTGTATAAAAATGCGGGCAGTCACGTGACTGCCCGCATTTTTATACATGTTCCTCCAGCCGGATCAGGTCGGCAAAAGTCTCCCGGTGGCGGATAAGCCGTGATTGGTCCTTGTCCACCAGGACCTCTGCAGCCCGGGGGCGGGAGTTGTACTGGGAGGACATGGTGAAGCCGTAAGCTCCAGCCGAAAAGACGGCTATGAGGTCATCGGCCTTCAGGCCGGGCAGGATACGGTCCTTGGCCAGAAAGTCCCCGGTTTCGCATATGGGGCCGACCACATCCACTGTTCGTTCCGGACGTTTATTGGCCTGTACTTCGGCGATGCGGTGATATGCGCTGTACAGTGAAGGTCGGATAAGATCGTTCATGGCCGCATCCACGATAACGAAATTCTTATGTTCCGTTTTCTTGGCGGCTAGGACCCGGCTGACCAGGATACCAGCGTTTCCGGCGATTACCCTTCCGGGTTCCAGGATCAAGGTCAAATCCTGGCCCTGAAGGGCCTCGGTCAAGGCCTGTCCGAAGTCTTTGGGGTGGGGCGGGTCCTCCTCGCTATAGGTAATGCCCAGGCCACCTCCCAAATCCAGGTACTGGATGTTCATGCCCATATCCACAAGCTGGCTGCGCAGGGATGTCAGTCGCTTCAGGGCGTCCAGGAAGGGTTCAATCTGGGTCAGTTGGGATCCGATGTGACAGTCGATACCCACTGGTTCTATCCCGGGCAACTCGTTGGCCCGGACATAGAGGTCCAGGGCTTGGCTCATCTCGATTCCGAATTTGTTCTCTTTCAGCCCGGTGGAGATATAGGGGTGGGTCTGGGGATCCACATCCGGATTGATGCGTAGGCTGATCCGGGCCGTGGTCTGGGTGTCCTGGGCCAGGCGGCTCAAGGTTTCCAGCTCCTGGGCCGATTCCACATTGAACATGAGGATGTCCGCAGCCAAGGCGGCCTGCATCTCGAAATCCTGTTTGCCCACACCGGAAAAGACAATGGTCTGAGGATCCATTCCGGCCTGCAAGGCCCTGTGCAATTCCCCGCCGGAGACGATATCCGCACCTGCTCCCAATTCTTTGAGCAATTTCAAAACATGCAGGTTGGAATTGCATTTTACGGAAAAACAGGTCAGATGGGGAATGCGGGAAAATGCGGAATCAAAGGCCCGGAAGTGACGGGTCAGAGTGGCGGCGGAGTACACATACAGGGGAGTACCGTACTCCCGGGCCAAATCGGTAACCCGAACGTCCTCGGCCCATAGTTCTCCATTGTGTTCTTGAAAGTGATGCATACAGGGCTATTCCTTTGTTTGTAAAGCAGTGGGGTGCGTGAAAGGCGACCATTTATACTCAGGTAGAAAAGGCAGCGGTTGAGGACAACCGCATCCTCCTGCAGAACCAAACCCGGCTTTTCCATGCATAACTGGTAACCTGCTATGAAAGGCTGTACTGAGTGGCGATATGCACATCAAACCTGGGGACAGAGCTGGACTTCTCCGGCTGTAATGGCAATCTCGGAATGGTCCTGGGTGCGTATGAGCAAGGCCCCGGTTTCCAACATATCCAAGGCGGTTCCGGTTACAACCGACTGACCGGAAACGATGCGCACCTTATGGCCCAGGGTAACGTTTATTTCTTTCCAGGCCTGGCGGATGGGGACAAATCCTCGGGCCTGATAGGTGGAGTATGCTGACTCCAACTCTTCCAGAACGGCCCGGACCAGATGCAGGCGGCTCACCTCCCGTCCGGATTGAATGCGCAAGGACGTGGCTGTTGAGGTCAGCTCCGGGGGTATGTCCTGGAGCGAGGCGTTTACATTCAGGCCGATACCCAGGTATATGGCATTGATCCTGTCCATCTCCGCATCCAGCTCAGCCAGAATACCCACCACCTTCATATCATCAAGCAAGATATCGTTGGGCCATTTCAGGCCGGGAGCCAGGTTGCAGGTTCGGGATATGGCTCGGCTCACGGCTACTCCGGCCAGAAGGGGAAAATGCGGGGCCCGGTCCGGGGGAAGCTCCGGACGAAAAATGATGGACATGGCCACCCCATGAGGAATAGCCGCCCAGGTCCGGCCCCTGCGACCGCGGCCCTGGGTCTGGGTCTCGGCCAAGACCACGGTTCCCTCCACAGCTCCTTGCTCACCTAAGGTCTTGGCCTGATTCTGAGTTGAATCGATCTGGGGATGAAAAATGATTTTTCGGCCCAGGGTTGCGGTTTGCAATCCAGCCTGGATTCCCTCGGCACTCAGGTGGTCCGGAATCTGCTCCAGGCGGTATCCGCGGCCGGATGAAGCCTGGATTAAGAATCCCTCCTGCCTCAGGGCGTGGATATGTTTCCAAATGGCGGCCCTGGATATTTTGCCAGCCTCGGCCAGAGCCTGTCCGGAAACCCATTCCCTCTGCATCAGGGTGGCCAGGATCTGCGTTTTAGGTGTGCTCATGCAAATTTTTGGGGTTCCCAGTTCATCTTTGCCTTCGGCAAATCCGAAAAGCTTTTGCCCCAAAGCGGGCAAAAACTGTTTGCCGAGGGCAAGGCGCTAACACGGATCAGAGGTGAAAGCAACTTGTATGCATCAAACCGGGCTCGTTTCATTCACACAAAGGTGCCTTGGATGAAGACCAGAACGAACAAGGCCACAGTTTCTACAATGCCTATGGTCATGAGGTAGTTGCCAAATCCCTGCCCTGTTTCAGCCAAGGCATCAGAGGCCGCGGCTCCGGCCTTGCCTTGAAACCAGGACGAGGCTCCCATGGCCAGGCCGCCGAAGAAGCCGGCGGCCAGCATGGCCGGCCAGTTCAGAAAGGCCGCGCCTTCTTGCAAGGCCTGCTCACAGACCCCGAGCATGAGGTTCATTAAAATCATGCCGTATATGGTCTGGGACAGGGGAGCTCCGATAAAAGTAATCAGGATGAAGGGGGCGCTTTTGTTTTGGGCATAGGCTTTCTTCCAGGCCCCGATGGCGGCCAGACCTGCGCTTCCAGTGCCCAGGGCCGATCCGGCTGCGGCCAGACCGAGGGCGGCTGCGGCACCGGCTTTGCCCAGGGCGGACATGAGTTCAAGTTCCATGATGCTCTCCTTTATGCAGGGCAAAAGGCCGGAATTTTGTTCCGGACCAGGTAATCCCGGTATGGCTGGCAAACTCCAGGGTGTTTAAGCGCACTCCATGCACCAGAACGCCCATGGCGGCCAGGGCGATGTTTATGCTGTGTCCCAAAAAGAGGATAAGCGCCGCCCCCAGGCTGTTGATCAAGCCACCGAATCCCAGAGACAGAGCCATGTTGTTGAAGGCCTGGGCTACGGCAACCGTGGCTGCACCCACGGCAAAGAGGCGGATGTAGGAAACCAGGTCCACGAATTGACTGATGATGTCCAGGGGGAGGCGGACATATTCGGTCCATTGGGTTGGGATGGAGCGCAAAGGGCGCATGAAGCCGACAATCAATAGGAGGCCGATCCCCAGCAGGCCGAGTGCATACAAGGGGAAATCGTGCATCAAAACCAGGCTGCGGGCGGCAAAGAACATGACCCAGGTGAGTATCAGCCAGCCCATCTGAGCCAGTATCCGGAGGCTTGGCCAGAGGAGAACCATTTGCCATCCATGGGCCAGGCTCAAATGGACCGCACCGAGGAGAAAACAAAGGAGCATAAGCCTGTCGTCGGCTTCCGGACCGGTCAGCCAGCCCACCTGCAAGGAGCTGAACAGGGGCCCGGCCGGAGTGGTGCCCAAGATATTGCCGGTCATCAGCCCCCAGATGACAGTGGCCAGACTCATAATGAGCAGAAAGGGAAAGAGTTCGGGTTGTAAACGGTCCAGACGGGTGCGAAGAAGAAAGGTGGTGATCAGAAACAGGGCCCCGTATCCGGCATCGCCGATGATCATGGCGAAGAACAGGCTCAAGAAGAGGAGAAAGGGGGCGCTGATGTCTGTTTCCCGGTAGCCGGGAACGATATTGATCAGGGAAAAGACAGCTTGAATGGGCCGGACCCAACCTGGAGTGCGGATCAAGGTGGGAGGATGGTCGTCTGGGCCGGGATCCAGGATGCGGCATCCCCAGGCGTGTTCCTGGGCCAGGTTGTGGACAGCTGTTTGGCTGTGTTCGGGGATAAAGCCCTGGACGGCGGCCACCGGCCCCATGAGATCCATTCCCGCCTTGGCCTGCAGAAAAGCCACTTTGTCCCGGGCCTGGGCCAACAGCTCCCGGATCTTGGGGCCATAAACGCAGAGAGAGCTCATTTCCCGGTCTATGGCCTCTTTCTCCTCGTTTAATCCGTCGATTTCCCGTTCAATGTCGGCCAGGCCCTGGATAGGGAGCTTGATTTCCCGGCCCGGGGGAGATATAAGTTCCCGGCTGAACAAGACCAGATATCGGTCGTTATGGTCCACATTGACCTGGAACCAGACGGTTGGGGACGGAATTTCCGGTTCCTGAGCTTCGGGTACCTTGCACAGAGTCAGGTACACCCCATTGTCTCGCAAGGCCTTGACCTGCTGGGGTTCAAAGTACCCAAAGGGCTCAATGCGCATCTTTTCCTGGGTAAGATCCTGGACTCTGTCCTGCAGTTTTCGCAGCCTTTGCAGGCGCTCCCAAATGCGGTCTGCGGCCTCCTTGGCAGTCATATCCCCCGGGGTGGAAGCTGTGTCTGTATATGACTCCACTGTCCTGACGATCTGTTCCAGACGGTGTACCTGGTCCTGGGCCTGGTCCAGATCGTCGTCTGAGGGGACTTCAGCCGGGGCCAGATGGATAAGACCGGCTTGCTGCAAGAGGTGGAGGGCGAATTCTCTTCGGTCCGCCTGGCAGAGGAGAGTGACTTTCTTCATGGGCACAATCATGCGCCGGTACTCCATTCCTGGCCCTTGGACTTAGCCAGTTTGGCTCTGGCTATGGCCGCGGTCTGTTCTTCGCCCAGGGCGATGCGTATAGTGCGGATGTTCTCCCGGCAGGCCGGAATCTTTATCTTTTCAAATAGATTGACTCTCTGGGTGGCAGTGCGCAGTTCACGGGTCAAGATATCCAGCTCCCGGGATACAAGGTCTTCCTGAATCCGGAGGCGAATGAGATCTTTGATCCGCTGCAGTCCGGAATCCACCCAGGGCGGGGTGGCCGCGAAGTCAGGGACCAGGGATTCAAAACTCAAATCATTGAGCCTGTCCACTGTAACCCCGGCGATGTTGGTCGGCTGGATATCGATGTCCCGGATGCGGACCAGGTCCTCCAGGCCGACGTCTTCAGTAAACAAGGATATCCAAGCCGAGACCTCAGATCGGATCTTGTCTTGTTTCTTGTGCACTGTAGCCAGTTCACCCTGTACTCGACGCACTTGGCCTTGAAGCTGCTCTTTTTTCAGCTGCAAGGTGGGCAGAAATCGCTGGTAGCGGTGCAAGGCCTCACGCTGGGCCTTAAGCTCGGCTTTGGTCAGTTTGAGTTTGGGCATATGTTGTTCTTTTCTAGCTGAACACTATTTATTCCGGCCAAAACTCGTCCACCAGCTCTGAAGGAATTCCGGTTTCCTTGGGTTGAAAGCAGGATGCCAGGATGGACCATCCCCGGTCCAGGGCCTGCTCCAAATCAATGTTCACCTTCAGATCCATCATCTGGCTTTCGAACTTGTCACCGTAATCCAAGAGCCGCTGATCCCAATCGCTGAGCTCAAAACCCATGGCCTGTTTTTCCTCGGTCTCCTTGGCCTGGGCGTAGAGCTGGATCATGACGTTCATGATTGTCCGGTGGTCCTTTCTGGTCTCGGCGTTCACCTGCTGCTTCAGCCGGGACAGAGAGCCGAAAGGCTCGATACGCCCGTTTTTCAGGTACAGCTGGCCTTCGGTGATGTATCCGGTATTGTCCGGAATGGGGTGGGTCACGTCGTCCCCGGGCATACTGGTCACCGAGAGGACCGTGACAGACCCGGCCTCTTCGAAATCCACAGCTTTCTCGTAGCGGGCGGCCAACTGACTGTACAGATCTCCGGGATACCCCCTGTTTGAGGGTATCTGCTCCATGGTGATGGCGATCTCTTTCAATGAATCGGCAAAGTTGGCCATATCGGAGAGCAAAACCAGGACCCGTTTGTTGTCCAGGGCGAAACGTTCGGCTACAGCCAGGGACAGATCCGGGACCAGCAGACATTCCACGGTAGGATCGGCAGCGGTATGCACGTAGAAAATGGATCTGGACATGGCTCCGGCCTCTTCCAATCGGTCCCGGAAGTAAAGGTAGTCGTCATGCTTGAGCCCCATTCCTCCCAGGATGATGATATCCACCTCGGATTGCAGAGCGATGCGGGCCAGCAAAGGATTGGCCGGCTCTCCGGGAGAGGAGAAAATGGGGATCTTTTGCGATTCCACCAGGCTGTTGAAAACGTCGATCATGGGGATGCCGGTGCGGATCATGCGCCTGGGGATGACCCGGTTGACCGGATTGACCGGGGGACCGCTGATGGGAATCAGTCCCTCCCGCAGCTCCGGGCCATTGTCCCTGGGCCGGCCGCTGCCGGTGAATATGCGGCCCAGCAGAAAGTCGGAATACGGGGTCTGCATGGCTCGGCCCAGAAAGCGAACCTGAGCGTCGGTGGCCACCCCCCGGTTGCCGGCAAAGACCTGTACGAATACTCTTCCGCCCTCCAGGCGGATGACCTGCCCCAGGGATGTGCCCCGGGTGGAGGTCACCTGGGCCAGCTCCCCAAAGGACACTCCTTGGGCCTGGAGGACAATAACATTGCCGGCGATCTGATCCAACCGACTGTAAATCTTACGCATAGGCCGACTGCTCTGCCACTAGGTTTTTGATTTTTTCTCCCAGGCTGGCAAATTCCTGGCTGTCTTCCGGGCTTCGGTTCCAGTCCAAGGTGGTTTGGGTCAAGGTCTGAAAGAAGCTTCGAGCTTGGTCTTTACTGTCAAAAGACATCTCGGTGTTTAAAACAAAGCAGATCCGGGCGAAGGCCTCTTTCTGCCTCTGAGCCGGTGTGGAACCATCCACCTGATGGAAGGCGTCTTGTTGCAAAAAGACGGCGTCCAGGTACTCCCCCTTCAGATAGACGACAAAATCCTGCACGGAGGTTCCTTCCTCGCCGACCACTTTCATCATTTGAGCTATGTCATGGCTTTGTTCTAAAAAAGATGCAGCCAGTTCTACATCCTGGGCATCGGCCAGACTGGGATATTGACTCCAGCTCTCCAGGGGATCAATGGCCGGGTAGCGCCGGGCATCGGATCGCTGCCTGGACAGGGCGTGAAAAGCTCCGACCACTTTGAGGGTACTCTGGGTGACCGGCTCTTCAAAGTTTCCTCCGGCCGGGCTGACAGTGCCCCCGATAGTCACCGAACCCTGGGAGCCGTTGTTCAGCCTGACCAAACCGGCTCGCTCGTAAAAGGCGGCAATAACCGATTCCAGATAGGCGGGGAAGGCCTCTTCTCCGGGGATCTCTTCCAGTCTTCCGGAAATCTCCCGCAAGGCCTGGGCCCATCTGGAGGTGGAGTCGGCCAGGAGCAGACAATCCAGGCCCATCTGCCGGTAGTATTCGGCCAGGGTCACGGCGGTGTACACTGAGGCCTCTCTGGAGGCCACAGGCATGGAACTCGTGTTGCAGACGATGATGGTTCGCTCCATAAGACTCCGTCCGGTCCTGGGATCAGTCAACTGGGGAAAGGTACGGATGGTTTCCACCACCTCTCCGGCCCGTTCCCCGCAGGCGGCGATGATAACCACATCCACATCCGCATGACGGCTGGTCAGCTGCTGAATAACGGTCTTGCCAGCCCCAAAGGGGCCGGGAATGCAATAGGTTCCGCCCTTGGCCACCGGAAACATGGTGTCCACGCTGCGGATCTTGGTGGTCAGGGGTTCCTGTGGCCGGAGGCGTTCAGCGTAGTTCCGGATGGGAATCTTCACCGGCCAGTCTTGGAGCATGTGCACCTCATGCTCTGCACCCTGCCGGTCGGCCAGGACGGCCACCGGATGTTCGATACTATAGTCTCCGGCCGGGACGATGGATGACAGGGTATAGCGTCCGGACCAGCTCAGAGGGACCATGATGTTATGTTCAAAAGGCCCCTCGGGTACATGGCCAAGAAAGTCTCCCGGCCGCAAAGCCTGTCTCTCAGCAGCTGAAGGGGTGAAGGACCACGTTGTGTCCCGATCCAGGGCCGGGAGGTAGGCTCCCCGCTGCAGAAAGACTCCGTAGGCTGAAGCTAGGTTGTACAGTGGGTTCTGCAGACCGTCGAAGACCTGTCCCAGCAGTCCTGGACCGAGCTCTACAGAGAGAAGTCGATTGCTGAAGACGACTTGGTCGTTGATCTTCAGTCCGCTGGTATCCTCAAAGACCTGCAACTCGGCATAGCTGCCCCGTACCCGGACCACTTCCGCCTTGAGCTTTTCATCACCCAGACGGACATAGGCCATCTCGTTTTGGAAAACGGCTTGATCGTATTCCACGGTCAGCAGGTTGCCTTTGACCCCTACGATACGTCCGGTTTTTTGATTCATTGTTCAGCTTTTCCTCCGGAAAATCTGAAATGTAGTATTAAGCCAAAGCGCCCAAAAAAGATCGACTGAATTGATTGATGATGAAACGTGTGGGCCGTACTCAGTGGAGTACGATACATCTCTTCGACGCTTTCTATGCGCTTGACTGCTCTCCTGGCAGTATGTCGTTGATCAGGTTTTCCAGGAGGGTATTCAGTTGTTCGCGTCCTGTGTCCGCATCCAATGCAGCCCATCTGTGCATGAGCTGGAGCTGGATACCGAAAGCCAGGATCCGCTCCAGCCCCAGTGGCCGCTCCGGGCTGATCAATCCTTCGGCCAGTTTCCAACGGCCCTGATCCAGGGTCCACTCCGTCTCCAGCGGGGTCTCCCGGCTGAATGCCTCGTGCACAAAACGGCTGACCTCCAAGCTGAAGCCGGGGTGCAGATGTGGCCACGGAGGTTGGATCTGCCATCTTTGGGCCCGCAAGGCGGCCATCTCGTTGTCCATTTGAATGTTCAAGGCCGACCAGGTCCGACCGAAGGCCGTGCGGCCCTCAGATAAACGATTATAAACCATGTTCTCCAGATCCTGGAGCTCATCGGCTGCCAGGATCCCAGAGCACTGAAAATAGAATGCATCCAAAGACATGGGCGGTGTTTGTCCCAATGTGCACAAAGGCAAAGAGGCGGCCAGATAGCTATGCATCACTTCTGGTTCCGTTTTGCCAACAAGGTGGAGCAGTAAGCTTCCAGGCTGGGATCCTTGGTGGCCACCCGCTTGACGATTTCTCCCAAGTGAGGGCGCAAGAGTTCGTTTAAGGCTTCGGCCACGGCTTCCGCGGTAAAGTCAAGGTACACATGATCCTCCCGGAAGGATACCTTGAACCCCTTCTCAATGCTTTCGTCTATCTTGAGCTGGACGCCTTTGATCATTTTTTGCCGATACATGGAGGCGAAAGATTCGATCAGGGCCTGATGATCGCGGGGACCGACCAGGTACTCCAGGCGGGTCTCCCCGGATTGAGCTGCGCATGTCTCGGCTATGGTCACCAGCATTTTGCGTATGGTGTCTGTATCCATAGATTCTTGAACGGACTCGGCTACCAGCTCGGAAAGGATGCTTTCAATGCCCTGGCTGACCAGGATGAGTACATCTCGGGCCGCCTGTTCCAAGGTGGCTTGACTGCGCTGGGTATACTTTTCTGCTTCCTGGTTGGCCTGGTCCAAAATTTGCCGTTTCCGCTCTTCAGCCTCCTGGACAATGGCCGCCGCTTTATCCTTGGCCTTGGAGATCATCTGATCGGCCTCTTGCTGCCCACGCTCCACCGCTTCATTGTAAATACGGTCGATTAAGGGCTGCAGCTCGGTGCTCATAACCACTCCTGTTGTTCGAATTGTTATTTAAACTAGCCAAAAATGGAATGTTCGTCTAGGCATGACTTGCAACTTGATAGGACTTATGCTTCCATGTTGGGCTTGGAAAATTGAAGCTCACGGATAGATGCATGAACGTATCGGGCACTTATGGGCAGGATAATGACGGAACACAGCGGATTTCGACCCAAGTCAGGCCGGAACAGGCTGGAATGCGTCTTGATGCCTATTGGGCCTGGAAGCTGGCTGATCAAGAGGTGAGCAGGAACCGGATCCGGGAGTGGATTAAAAGCTCCCAGGCTCAGGTCAATGGCCAAGTATGCACCAAACCAGCCGCTGGAGTGCAGGCAGGTGACCGCCTGCTTCTGGCCCTGCCTCCTCTGCAAGCCGGTATAAGACCTCAAGCCGGTTCAGTCCATATCCTCTGGCAGGATGGAGACCTGGCAGTGGTCAATAAGCCACCCGGTATGAGTGTGCATCCGGCTTCTTCGGAGCAGGGTGAAACCTTGGTTCACCGATTAGTGCATCTTTTTCCGCACTTAGCAAGCCAGGATGATCTCCGTCCGGGTATTGTGCATCGTCTGGACAAGAATACCTCGGGATTGCTCCTGGTCGCATTGAATGAAAAGACCCGGAAAGCATTGAGCCGTTCTCTTTCCTCCCGGGAAGTGGAAAAAGATTATCTGGCTCTGGTGCATGGGTGCCCCAAAAGAGATCAGGCCTGGATCGATCTGCCCCTGGCCCGGGATGAGCGGCGAAAAACACGCATGGCCGTTCATCCAGGCCATGGCCGGAGGGCTCAGACCTGGTACAAGATCCTGCACACCTTTGAACATATCCCATGTTCTTTGCTCCAAGTCAGGATCATAACCGGCCGAACCCACCAGATACGGGTCCATTTGGCTCATATGGGCCATGCCGTGCTCGGGGATTTGACATACGGACCACAGCAAGAGGCCCAATTGGCCCGAACCAGGCCTGAACTGGCCAGGGAGGCAAAGCGGCAAATGCTGCACGCCTGGAGGTTGGGATTTCATCACCCCTGGACCCAGGAGTGGCACAATCATCAGCACCGTATACCCAAAGACTTTCTGCGGGTCCTCCTGCGGGCCGAACGCCGTCCCCAACGAGTGGGCATAACCGGCAGTGCCGGATGCGGTAAATCGGCTTTGACTTCCCTTCTGGCCGGGCATAATTTCCCGGTATGGAGTGCGGACAAAGCAGTGGCCGAGCTATACGCCCCGCGGGCGGACGGCTGGGAGATGCTCAGGCGCAGCTTCGGATCCCGTTTTGTGCCGGATGATTCCGGGCCTGTGAACAAGAAGGCCCTGTTTGCGGCCATGCAATCTTCAGCGGCGGATCGGAAGGCCATTTTGGACCTCATTCACCCCCTTGTCGAGCAGAGTTGGATAGAGTTTTGTAAACACCATGATCAGTCCCGGATGATTCTGGCCGAGGTTCCTCTTCTCCTGGAAGGGGGTTGGAAAGAAAAAGGACTGGTGGATGTGGCTGTAAATGTGTTGTGTCCGGCCTCTGTCCGCCGGCAGCGGCTGGCGGCCAACCGGGGGTGGGATCCGGACATGATTGAGCAGATGCAGGCTTGGCAGATGCCTGATGCCCAGAAAGCCGTTTTAGCGGACATCAACGTTTCCAATGCCGGATCCTGGTCTCAGCTGGAACAAAAAGCTCGAGAGTTACATCAATCTTTACTTGTCCGGAGGCGGCAAAAAGTGCACGATTTCATGTCCTGGCTGCAGACCCGCGGAGTGATCTAAATGTTTCCTTTACGCTACAATATTCCCCGCCGCTATCCGCCTTATGCCGCCCGGATTATCGTTGCCGTCAATACCCTTTTCTTTTTATATGCGCTTGGTCTCAACGACCGAGCTTTGCATCGTCTTTTTTATGTACTTGGTTTTGTTCCTGCCCGGTATTTCCATGCCAATTGGGCCGAGTGGGTCGGACTCCCGGAAGCCAGTATTCTTCCCCTTTTCACCCACATGTTTTTACACAGCGGGCTGCTCCACTTTGTGGCCAACATGTGGATTTTATGGGTTTTTGCCGATAATGTGGAAGATGTCATGGGACCGGTGCGTTTCATCGCCTTTTATCTCCTGTGTGGATTGGCTGCTTTGGCCGGTCATGTCCTGTTGAATACCGATTCCACAGTCCCGGTGGTGGGAGCTTCAGGGGCCATTGCCGGGGTCATGGGGGCTTATTTGCTTTTGTATCCCCGAGCCCAGGTTTTGACCCTCATTCCGATCTTTATTTTTCCTTTTTTTGTCGTTCTGCCTGCACTCACCTTTCTGGGGCTGTGGTTCTTGATTCAGATTTTTTCCGGTCTGTTCAGCATGGCAGGATCGGAAGGGGGAGGGGTTGCCTGGTGGGCGCATGCAGCCGGATTTGTGGCCGGGATGATTTTTGTTCCCTTGTTTAAGGATGACAAACGTTGCTCATGGTGTTATACGGACACAGACCGGAACTCAGATACATTCCGGTTTCACTAATACGTGTGGCGCATACACTCGGAGACCACGGCTGGTGCAAAAAAATCGATCCCAACGATGTGCGTACGTTGGTCCCGTTGATTCCAGCAAGGAGAACCAATTAGTCCTCAAAAAGGTGACACGCATGCTGCAAATAGAAGATCTGCATGTAAACATTGGCCAAACCAAGGTCTTGCGCGGGGTCAATCTGGAGATTGATCGTAGCGAGACTTTTATTCTTTTTGGTCCCAATGGATCGGGCAAAACAACCCTGCTGATGACCCTGATGGGTTTTGGAGGCTATGAGATCACCCAAGGCCGAATCGTATTCCGCGGGGAGGATATCACTCATATGCCGGTTCATGAACGGGCCAAACTGGGCATTGGGATGTCCTTTCAGCGGCCACCCACCATCCATGGGTTAAAGACCAGACATTTGGTCCAGTTGTGTGCCGGAGACGAGGACGTTGACGTGCAGGAGATGGCCCGCGAGGTCCATTTGGAAGAATTCCTGGATCGAGACATCAACGCTGGGTTTTCAGGAGGTGAGCTCAAGCGCTCTGAACTCTTACAGCTCATGGCCCAAAAGCCCAAACTTCTTTTGTTCGATGAGCCGGAATCCGGAGTTGATCTGGAAAACATGAAGCTGATCGGCAAGATGGTCCGTCGTCTTTTGCAGCAAGATCTGCAACCCCGGGAAGATATGAGCATGAAAGAACAGAAGGCCCAGCGGGACTCGTCCGGGCTGATCATTACCCATACCGGCTATATCCTGGATTATATCAATGCCGACCGGGGTATGGTCATGTACAACGGTGCATTGTGCTGTTCAGCCAGACCGAGGGATATCTTGGATCATATCAGTGAATACGGCTATGAGGAGTGTGTGCGATGCCTGAGGTAAAGAATGCATCTTCGAAACAGGCAATGACTCGAGACCAGGAAGACATCGAAATCTCCCAATATCAATATGAGGGGGCTGAATCCGGGCTTATACAGGATCTGACCCAACTCGACGAGCAGGAACGTCAGCAGCTGCTTATGGCTGGGGTGGATGTCTCAGGCCGGGACCGTAGCGGTACCTTTTTGCAGATGGACCATTCCAGTGTGCATTGCTCCACCTGCATTCCCGGAGTGGAGGTCTTGAATATCCATGAGGCCCTGGATAAATACGATGGCCTCAAGGACTACTACTGGCAGCTTGTGAACCCGGATAAGGACAAGTATACCCGGGCGGTGGCCGATAAGACCCATGGCGGATATTTCATCCGCACCGAGAAAGGGGCCAAGGTAGTCAATCCGGTCCAATCCTGCCTGTTCATCAAGGGGGAAAAAGTCGGTCAGAATGTCCACAATATCATAGTGGTCGAAGAAGACTCCGAATTGCACATCATCACCGGGTGTGCTGTTTCCCATCAGGTGGAGTCCGCCCTGCACATGGGTATCTCCGAGATATACATCAAACGGGGAGGGAAGCTGTCCTTCACCATGGTCCATAATTGGGGGGAGGAGGTGCATGTGCGGCCCAGGACCGTGGGTATAGTGGAAGAGAATGGGGTGTTTTTAAACAATTACATCCTGCTCAAGCCGGTCCGCTCGGCCCAGCTCTATCCCACCCTGTATTTAAACGGCAAAGGGGCGGTGGCTACCTCCAATTCGGTTATCGCCGCCCCTCCGGGATCATATGTGAACAGCGGAAGCAGGGTGGTATTAAACGCTCCGGATACCCGGGCCGAAATTGTAGCCCGGACCATTACCACCGGGGGAACGATCATCAATCCTGGACATTTGGTGGGTAATGCCGTGCCGTCCAAGGGACACTTAGAGTGCAAAGGTCTCATCCTCAAGGATGGAATCATTCACGCCATACCTGAGTTGGAGGCCTCGGTGGCCGGAGTGGAGCTTTCCCATGAGGCGGCTGTGGGCAAGGTAGCCCAAGAGGAAATCGAATATCTCATGGCCCGAGGATTGGATGAGGACGAAGCCACCTCCACCATTGTCCGCGGTTTTCTGAATGTGGATATTATGGGCTTGCCTGAGGAGCTGCAACAAGCCATCGACCAGACCATTCAGGAGGCCGGGGACGAGATGTTCTGATTTCAGCGCCGCCTCTGGCAAATCTGAAATGCTCGCAAAGCTCGCATCAATGAAGCTAGGCTGACTCCTGCCCGGAGACACAAAATCCCGCTACCGGCGGGATTTTGTGTCTCCGGGCCGTTTCTCACATCCGGACGGTCAATCTTTTGGTTCCCCGTGGCATTTTTCCCACAAATGACCGGTGACCAGAGCGGAAGGGCTGTACGAGGATTGAGGGTGGGCCAGTCCCTGTTCATGAATATATATCAATCCCTGGCGGACGAACTCCTGATGAGAGAGGTCCGGGTTGATGCCGGGGCAGTACTCTTGGGCCATACGCCAGCTGGTCTCGTCTTCCAAATTCCCCCTGAAAAAGGGCCAAGCCCGACAAACGTCTGGCTTGTGGGCATGCACGGTGCACCCCTTTTGGGGATGGAAGAAGACGCAAGTACCATCGGTCTGGGATATGATAACCGGCTTTTTGTTTTCGAAAACCACGTACTTTAGGAGCAAAGACTCAGGGTTGAGCCCCAGTCCAGAGGCCAGACGATGGATGTCCATGGCTGTGAGCACGATTCCACCCTGCCCTTGACAGCATTGGCCGCACATGCGGCAGGTAAAGGCGTCGGACATAATGTTTACCTTTATTTGGAAATGCTAAAGTCCATACCCTAATCTACTGAGCCTTATTGATCAAACGAAAAAGGTTAGAAGGAGGAAGCATGGAAGCCATAGACACATTGCCCAGTAAGGAGTTGGAAAATCGATGGGCCAGAGTCAGGAAGTATTTGGCCGCCGATCTCCCTGCCGCCCAGGGGGTAATGGTCATGTCCAGGACCTTGATCTTCTGGCTCACCGGTCATTGGGGCAATGGCTTGTTTTGGCTGCCCATGGAAGGAGAACCGGTGCTTATGCTGCGAAAGGGTCTGGAGCGGGCCAAGCTGGAATCCCCGGTTGAGTCCATTCTTTTGTTTCGGTCTCCGGGCCAGGTTCCCAAGATACTGGCTGAAATGGGCCAGGTTGTACCCACAGTTGTGGGCGTGGATATGGGCAATATTTCCTGGGCCGCGGGGCAGGCCTTGACCTCCCGGATGGAGCATATGCAGTTTGTGTCTGCAGACCAAGCCCTGGCCAGGGCCAGGGCGGTGAAGACCCAATGGGAGCTGGCCACCTTGCGTTTGGCTGGAGAACGCCACAGCCAATCTCTGATTGAAAAGGTCACGGAAATGATCGAGCCCGGAATGAGTGAGCGTGACATCGCAAAAGCGGTGTGGACGGCAATGTACGACCTTGGACATCAGGGACAAATTCGGATGAATGGACCGGGGGAGGAATTGTATCTGGGTGTTGTTGCGGCCGGAGATTCAGGTAATTACCCCACAGTCACCAACGGACCTGTGGGGTATCGGGGAGCACACCCTGGGGTCCCCCAAATGGGCTACGCCGGGCAGATCTGGCAAAAAAACCAACCATTGATTGTGGACACTGTTTTCCAACTTGAGGGGTATCATACGGACAAGACCCAGGTCTATTTTGGCGGTCAGAGCAGGAACGTCCCGGAGGAGCTGAAAAATGCCCACACAATGTGCCAGGAAATCCATTCCTGGCTTGCGGACAATTTGCGTCCAGGAGCCAAACCTTCCGAACTCTACTCCCAGTGCCTGGATATGGTCCAAAAGCAGGGATGGGAGGACGGATTTATGGGTCTGGGACAGAACCAGGTTCCCTTTGTCGGACACGGGATAGGGATTTATGTCGACGATTGGCCGGCTCTGGCTGCCAAGTTCGATACCCCCTTGGAAGATGATATGGTTCTGGCTTTGGAACCCAAAATCGGCATACCCGGACAAGGTATGGTGGGAGTGGAAAACACCTTTCAGGTTACGTCCCAGGGCGGAGTGAGCCTGACAGGAGAAGCCGAAGATATTTTGTGTTTGTAAGAGGAAAATGAAAAATGGGCCATTGGCTTGATCTTACTCATCCCCTGTATGATTCTATGCCGGTTTGGCCTGGTGACCGCCCGGTGCAGATTGAAAATGCAATGACCGTGGCTGAGGACGGATGTTCCGTGCAGCGTATTGTGATGGGCAACCATGTGGGGACTCATGTGGACGCCCCGGCCCACTTTATGGCCAGCGGACAGACTGTGGACGCCCTGCCTTTGTGGACACTTACTGGGCCGGCAAGACTGATTTCAGTTCCCAGAAAAGAAAAGCAGGTTATTGCCCGGGAAGACCTGGAAGCTTCTTTAGCGATGAGCCAAAGTTGCAAGCGACTGATTCTGCATACAGGGTGGGAGAACCGGTTTGCCTCTTTGTCCTTTTATCAGGATTTCCCGGTATTGACTGTGGAGGCCGCTGAATATCTGGCTGGGCTTGGCCTTTATTTGCTGGGTATGGATACTCCTTCTCCCAGCCCTATTGACGATCCAGGACAATGGATTCATAAGGTTTTATTGGGATCCGGTACCGTTTTAGTGGAATCCATGGCCAATCTGAGCGCTCTCCCCCCAGGTGAGATCGATGTCTGCGTTTTGCCTCTCCCTCTGGGCAGGGCCAGCGGTTCCCCGTGCAGAGCCATGGGCAGATCGTGCGGACATTGATATCCTGGGGATTGTTTGCAAAACTTGTGGCGTAAGGAGTACTGGAACAAATTATGTCCATGAAGAAACTCCTGATCATGAAGGCTGTAGGTAAGGTGGCCGCCACCTATGGAGACAAGTGGGCCAGGTTGGCAGGGGACAAGGCAGTTGCCCGATTGAGCCGGATGGCTGCGGAGAGAGGCTACATGCAAAAAACATATGATCTGCGGTCACTGACCGAGGAGCTCAAGGAAATGCACCGGGAAGGCCGATTTACCAAACAGGAATGGACGAGAGTCAAAGAGCTTCTTCGTCAGGCATGGCAAAACCGGAATAAACCCAAATAAAATGGTTGGCTGGATAAGGGACGAAAGAGAAATCGCCCCTTATTTGAGTTTATTCCTTTTGAACACCGAGAGCGGCCAAGGCCTCTTCTTGGGTATTGAAGATATTGAAAATCCGATTCATGCGGGTTAATCGGAACAGGCTCATCACCGGTTCGTTTACTCCGCAGATGGCCAGCTCCCCGTCCTCACCCAGGTGCTTCAAGGCTGAGATGATTGCTCCCAGCCCGGAACTGTCGATAAAATCCACCTTGGTTAAGTCCAGAACAATCCGTTTGTGGCCGTTTTCAATTTTACCCAAGATGTTTTCCCGGAAACTCCCGGCTGAGGAGGCATCGATCTGATCGGCCAAAACAAAAGCCACCAACACACCGTTGTGTTCTGCAAATTCTACATTCACGCCACGTACTCCCTTTGCTGATAAGTTTATTGTGATCCTTGAGGTGGAACCGGCTGCAAGTCCCATATTTCCCGGGCGTACTCTCCAATGGTGCGGTCACTGGAGAACCTTCCGATTCTGGCCATATTCAGAATGGCCTTTGTGGTCCATTCTTTGGTATGCACAAACTCTTGTGTCATTCTTTCTCTGGTCTGGATATAGGAATCAAAATCGGCCAAGTGAAAGTACTGGTCGTTGCTGTCCATGAGATAGGGCAAAAGCCAACGAAACAAACCCGGATCATGAGGACAGAACCGATCTGAACTCAGGGCCTCCAGAACCCGCCGCAGGGCGGGGTTTTGTTCATAAACCATATGGGGGTTATAGGTCCCGGTACGATGATATTCGGCGATCTGGGAACTGGTCAGCCCAAAGATGAAGATATTTTCCTCACCCACTTCCTCTCGTATTTCGATATTCGCTCCGTCCAAAGTGCCCAGAGTCAGGGCCCCATTAAGGGCGAACTTCATATTCCCGGTACCCGAAGCCTCTTTCCCGGCGGTGGAGATCTGCTCGCTGACATTGGCCGCAGGAATGATCTTTTCAGCTACTGATACCCTGTAGTCGGGGACAAAAACCAGTTTGATCATCCCCTTATTCTGGGGATCGGTATTGATTACCTGACTTACGGAATTGATAAGCTTAATCAAGCGCTTGGCCACAGTATACCCTGGAGCTGCCTTGCCGGCAAAGATATAGGTCTTGGGATATGGAGGAAACACTCCGTCATCGGCCAATTGGAGATACTCATGGACAATGGCCATGAGAAAAAGAAGCTGGCGCTTGTATTCGTGGATGCGTTTGGCATGGATGTCGAACATGGCGTCCGGAACCGCCTCCACCCAGGCGGTTTCCGAGATCAGAGCACACAAGCGCTGTTTATTCCGTCTCTTGATCTTCAAAAAGTCATCCTGGAATCCGGCATCGGTGCTCAAAGGCTCCAGCTCCCGAAGATGGTCCAGATCGGTGATCCATTTGCGGCCGATGGCCTCGGTTATAAGATCGGCCATCTCCGGATTGGCCTTCAAAAGCCACCTGCGTTGGGTGATTCCGTTGGTCTTACTGGAAAAACGCTCGGGCCAGAGATCATAAAAGTCGGAGACTACGGAGGTTTTCAGAAGTTCGGTGTGCAAAACGGAGACTCCGTTGGTGGCGTGGGAGCCGACAATGGCCAGATGGGCCATGCGAACCAGACGCTCCGGAGTCTCCTGGATCATGGACATGCGACTTTTTCGATGCGGATTCCCCGGCCATTTGGCCTCTACTTCAGTCAAAAAGAAGGCATTGATATCGTAAATGATTTGCATGTGCCGGGGGAGGATATACTCCAGGAGGTCCACGGGCCAGGTCTCCAAGGCTTCGGGCAGAAGGGTGTGATTGGTGTAGCCCAGGGTCTGCCTGGTCATTTCAAAGGCCTGGATCCAGTTCATGGCGTATTCATCCACCAGGATACGCATCAGCTCGGCTACGGCCAGTGCCGGATGAGTATCGTTGAGCTGGATGGCCACTTTATCCGGGAAATGGGTAAAATCGTGATGCCCGTCCAGGTATCGACGGACAACGTCTCTTAACGAGCAGGCCACTAAAAAGTATTCCTGCAGCAGACGGAGTTCTTTGCCTTCCCGAAATGTATCTGAAGGATACAGGATCTTGGAGATCTTTTCCGATTCGATCTTTTGCTCCAAGGCCCGAAAATAGTCCCCGGCATTGAAAATGGAAATGTCAAACTCCGTGGATGGACGGGCGGCGAAGAGGCGCAGGTAATTTACCGTCTCTCCACCATAGCCTACTATGGGGATATCGTAGGGCACACCCACGATCACGTTCCAATCCAGCCACATGGGGTGTTTCTGGCCGGTATGATCGATGAAATCTTCCACCCGGCCGTATACCGGTATATAGCTGGCCTGATCCGGCCTGGGCAGCTCCAGTGGGGTCCATTCATCCAGCCAATGATCGGGCTTCTCCTTTTGCCATCCATTGTCAAATATCTGCTTGAATAGGCCAAACTCATAGTGAATGCCATAGCCGAAACCAGGCATGTGCATGGTGGCCAAAGAATCGATAAAACAGGCGGCTAAGCGGCCCAGACCACCGTTGCCCAGTCCAGCGTCCACTTCCTGATCCCGCACTTCCTCCAGATCCACACCCAAAGCGGTCAAGGCCTCCTGACAAGCCTGGAACAGCCCCAGGTTGATCAAGTTGTTGCCCAGGGATCGGCCGATTAAAAACTCCATGGACAAGTAGTACAAGCGTTTGGTATCGACTTGGCGGTATCGGTCCTCGGTTTCCAGCATCCGCTCCAGCATGCGGTCCCGAAGAGTGTAACTCAGGGCCAGATAATAGTCCCGTTCGCTGCACTCTTGCTGTCTCTTGCCTAAAGAGAGCCTGATGTGGCGGATAATATCGTTTTTTAAGCTGGGTGGATCACAGCCGAGTTCTCGAAGCATAAATAGATCTCGTTGTAGTGGGTTATTCGACCTGGATGGAATACTCGTGCAAAAAACGCCTGGTCAAATCAAAAATAGCTTCAAGATCCTGGACTGCCTTTTGCAAATCGTCAAGTTCAAAAACCTGGTATGGGCTGCCGCCGGGTATTCCATAAGGATTTTTGGGGGCTGAAAAGGAGCGAAACAGGCACATATATGTTTTTTGAGTTCGTGTTTATCCATACTTTTAAACCAGTCGTTGTTCAATGGGCAGGACAAAGGCTTGCACATGGTGCTGAGAGGTCTTGGCCCGCTGAAAGGCCTGCAGTTCGTCCATTATCGGCTGCAGGGTGTCTTCATCGACCATGGCCTGGACCATGGACGAGTTGCCGGGATAAACCTGGGAACCGAAATGCTTGCCGTCGATATCCTTGCTTTCCAGCATGGGGTGGCGGACATAATCCTGGATTTTGTGCTTGTCCAGAATGGCCTCAATCTCTTCGCTATATTCGAAATGATAAATGATGAACAGAAGCTTCATGGGTGTCCTTACCTTGATGAGAGTGCAAAAGCTGTTTTGTTCATAATTTTATCCTATTCATCATCTTCCCAGCCAGAAAAGGACGGCTGCGGCCAGAACAAGGACCAGAACCACAAGAGCGGACACCATCTTATGCCGCAATATTCTGTCTTGCAAAGCCTGCAACAAGGTGTAGACCACCGGGATGACCAGCAAGGTCAAGGCGGTGGAGGCGAACATGCCCATGGAGATGCTCACTCCCATGGGAGAGCGAGCTGTGCCACCGGCTCCATAGCCCAGAGCCACCGGGAGCATACCAAGGATGGTGGAAACAGCGGTCATAAGAACAGGTCGAAAACGGGTCAGGGCCGCTTGCCTGGCCGCCTGCATGACGGTGTTCCCTCTGGCCACCAAGACATTGGCATAATCCACCAACAGGATGCCGTTTTTGGTGACCAACCCCAAAAGCATGATGATACCGATAAAAGAAAAGATATTCACGGTCATGCCCAGAGCGTATAAGGCTCCAAAGGCACCCACCCCGGCCAAAGGCATGGTGGTCAATATAGTAAAGGGGTGGACAAAGGACTCGAACTGACCGGCCAGGACCAGAAAAATAAAGATGACGGCAAAGACCATGGCCATAGTCAAGTAAAAAAACGATTCCCGGAAGTCCTGGGCTTCTCCGGTCACATCGGTATCGAAATCTGCTGGCAGCTCATTGTCCAGATAGGCCTGTAATTTATCCAAGGCAGTGCCCAGGGGCACGTCCGGGGGCAGCTGGGACATGATGGTTACCGCCCGGCTGCGGTTAAAGTGATGGATCTCGCTGGGCCCGACCAGCTCTTCAATATTTACCAGATTGGCCAGGTTGACCATTTTTCCCTGGGTATTTCTGGTGTACAGGCTGAACAAGGCCTGGGGTACATTATGTTCGGTTTGGATTTCGGAGATGACTTCGTAGCGCTTATTCCCCTGTTCGATCTCTGAGATTTTAGGTTCGCCGAATATATAGCGTAAGGTGTTGGATATCTGGGCCACGGAAATTCCCATTTCTCCGGCCTTGTCCCGGTCGATGCTCACGTCAACTTCAGGCTTGTCCAGGCGCATATTGGACCGGACCCCGGCGAACTCCGGCTGGTTGCGCATCCACTGCATGACCTTTTCCTGTTGTCGGGCCAACTCATTCAGATCCGGGTTGTTGAGAACCACCTGCAAGGGGGCCTCAGCCCCAACCGGACCTCCGGATTCCATGACGTATCCGCGGACTCCTGTCAGTTGACCGACCTTGGAGCGCACCTCCTGCATGACCTCTTGTTGGGTACGCTCTCGTTCACTGTGGTGGGTGAGGCGGACGAAGCTGATTCCTTCATTGGCTTTGCCTGGTCCGGAACGGGACAGTCCGATGGCCAAAAAGAAGGTTCGGATTTCCGGTACCCTGGACATGATATCTTCAATTTGTCGGGCGTATGTATCCGTGAAAGCCACAGTGGAACCTTCCACCGTTTCAAAAGAAATCATGAACTTGCTTTTGTCCACACTGGGCGTGAATTCGGATTCCAGCTGACTAAAGACGAAAATGCCGGCGGCGAAAGCCGCTCCACCAATGCATACGGTGATCCACCGCCAGCGCAGGGCCGCTCCCAAAATCGGCTTGTAGAGCCATTCCAGGATATGAAAAACAGGTTCAGTCACCTTGAGGAGCAAGGGCTTTTTGATTTTGCTCGGTACGGCCAGAAATCTGGAGCAAAGCATGGGAGTCAAGGTCAGGGCAATGAAGGTGGAGGCGAAGACAGTTAAGGCCACGGTGAGTCCGAACTCAAAAAAGAAGCGCCCGATCATGCCAGGCATGAAGGCCACGGGGAGAAAGACCGCACCCAAAGACAGGGAATTGGCTATGGCCGCAAAGGCGATTTCCGTTGTTCCGGTCCGGGCGGCCGGCTTGGATTCTGTGCCATGCTCCATATGCCGGTAACAGCTTTCCAGCACTACGATGGCATCGTCGACCACAATGCCGATGACCAGGATAAAGGCCAACAGGGAGATCACGTTCAGGCTGAAGCTGAGGTAATAGGCAATGGCCATTCCAGCCAGCAAGGAGGTGGGAATGGCGATGCTGGTGATCAGCGTACCCCGGGCACTCCCTAAAAAGACCATGACCACCAGGGTGACCAGAGCAGTGGCCAGAAAGATGGTGGTGATCAAATCCCGTATGTTTTCCTGAACATAGACGGAATCATCCGAGGCCACGGCGTATTCCAGACCGGGAGGAAACTCCTGGGACAGCTGTTGCAGCCGGTCTTTGACCCGGGCCACCAAATCCACCATGTTGGCGTCCGATTGTTTGACGATCCCCAGGCCCACGGAGGGTTCTTGGGTGAAACGGGCCACATTGCGGTCGTTTTCCCGGCCATCCACAGCCTGGCCCACATCCTGCAGACGGACTGGGGCCCCGTTTCTTTCAGCAATGATCAGCCGATTAAAGGGTTGGGCCGAGGAAAACTGGCCTCTGGTTTTGACTAAGAATTCCCGGTTGGTGCTTTCAATTCTTCCGGCCGGAATGTCCACATTTTCCCGCTGGATGGTACGTATGACATCCTGGACTGTAAGCCGATAGGCGGCGAGACGGGAGGGATCCAGCTGGATGCGTACCGCGTATTTGTGTTCTCCGCCAATTATAACTTGCCCGATGCCCGGAAGGCGTTCCAACTGATCCTTGAGCACATTGTCCGCATATTCAGTCATGCGGATGGTGTCCCACCGTCTGTCCCCGGTCAAAGCCACCCACATGACGGCCTGGGCGTCTGGGTCCACCTTGCGGATGATAGGTTCTTCTATGTCTTCAGCCATGTCCGCTCGGGCCCGGCTGACCCGGTCTCGAACATCCTGAGCCGCGATATCCACGTCCCGATAAAGATCAAACTCCACGGTGACCACGCCCACTTGTTCCCTGCTGGTGGAGGTGATCTCTTTGATACCTTCAATGGTATTCAGTTCCTCTTCCAGGGGCTCGACCACCTCTGTTTCAATGACCTCTGGGTCTGCTCCGGGCAGAACCACGCTGACATTGACAATGGGAAACTCCACATCCGGAAATTCCCGCACCGGCAGTTGAGTGTAGCCAAAGATGCCGAAGATAAAGACCGCCAAAAAAATCACCGTGGTCAGGACCGGCCGGCGTATACAAAAATTCCAGATCATAAATTTTGTTTTATTTCGTCATTTGTCTTTTGGGCCGGGCAGACCCGGGCCCCTTCGTGAGCATTTATGTGTCCGGAGCGAATAATCACTTGCCCCTTTTCCAGGCCGCTGGTTATCTCCACCTGACCCGGCTTGCGCAAGCCGATTTGTACATTGCGGCCATGGGCTCGTCCATCCTGGGCGGCAAAGACCATATATCCGGTCCGAGTAGGAATGAGAGCTTCTTCCGGAATGACTAAGACGTTTTTCCGCATACCCACCTGAAGTTGGACCGAAGCGAACCCGCCAGGCTTGAGGGCCTCATCCCGGTTCTCCAGGGCTGCTTTGACCATCAAAGTGCGGGAGCTGGTTTCAATTTGAGGGCTGACAAAATACACTCGGGCTTGAAAATGCCTGTTTGGATACGCAGGGACCCGGACTCGGGCCATTTGACCAGTTCGGACTTTTCCAATGAATTTTTCCGGTAGGGTAAAGGCAATGCGCAGTTCTTGACTTTGCATGATTGTGGACAAAGGGGTGCCTATGTCTACCCAGTTGCCTGGATCGACCAGAAGTTCACCCATTCTTCCTGGAAAGGGAGCCCGAATTTTGGTGTCTTTGAGGGTTTCCTGGATTTGATCAACTTCGGCTTGAAGCCGATTAACTGTGGCCTTGGCGGTTTCAAGTCTGGTCTGGGCTTCGTCTTTGACTTCCTCGGAGATTTGGTTCTGAGCATAGAGACGTTGTCTGCGCTCATAGACCCGGCGCTGGTTGGACAGTTCTGCCCGGGCTTGGGCCAAGGCCGCCTCTTTGGCCCTGCGCTGGGCTTGGTACATAGCGTCTTCAATGGAAAAGAGGAGGTGACCCTTGTCTACTGTGCTGCCCTCTTCAAAGTGGACCTGTTCGATGGTTCCGGCCACTTCAGGCTTGATGGTCACCCGCTGCTTGGCTTCCAGAGTCCCGATGCCTTCAATTGTTTCTTCCAGGTCGGTTGTCTCGACTTCAGTCAATTCCACGGGGATGCAGTCTTTTTGAGCGTCGGCTGCAGTGATATGAACAAGAACTATTGTGAATATGAGGCAAATACAAAGGACAACGTGAAACGATTTGGGTTCAAAGGCAATACAACGCATGGATGGCTCCTGGCAGAATATCGGCAAGCAATCTTTTGGGTAGTCATTTTGTTTGGCTAGAAAAAGTCAATGCAGGATGTACCAAGCTGGCCCCGAGGTCAAGGAAAGTCAGATTCGGTTCAGCTTTGCCGCCGAACAAATCTGAAGTGTTTTTGGACCCAAAGCGGGCAAAAATGGAAGTTTGCCGGATTGAGAGTTTTGGAGCGGGGTTGTCATTGAAGCCAAGCCCGGATATCTTTTCTCTTCGGCTTTGCTCCGGCAAATCTGGAATATTTTTGGCCTAAGGCAGGTAAAAAATTCATATTTTTTCAGACTTCGATAGTCGAATTCAATAAACTTATAAATAAAATAGCACCAATTGCCAAAAATTGAGGCAACTATTTTGAGACAAGTACTCGTTTCATACGGGTGCAGGACGAATGCATTTGAGGAGATTGTCTCATGAGCATAAAGGCATTACAGGACATTCTTGAACAGTCCCGATATACTGTAGCCTTCACCGGTGCCGGAATTTCCGCTGAGAGTGGGGTGCCCACCTACCGGGGGGCAGGCGGAATGTGGACCGAGTACGATCCGGAAAAATATGCCAGCATCGATTATTTTCACAAAGACCCCAGTTATTATTGGAAGTTTTTTCGTGACGTCCGTTACCCTTCCTTACGACAGGCCCAGCCCAATGAAGCCCATAAAGCTCTGGCCTTCTTGGAGCAGATAAAATCATTGCAGGCCGTAATCACCCAGAACATTGATGGATTGCACCAGGCCGCCGGATCAACCAATGTCCTGGAACTGCATGGAAGCACCAGGGTATATACCTGTATGCAGTGTTGGACTCAGTTTTCCATGCATCAGGCCTATGAACTTATTCAAACCCAACTTCCTCCGGTTTGTCCAAAATGCCAGGGACTGATCAGGCCCGGGACGGTCATGTTCGGCGAAGCCTTGCCTCTGCAAGTATTGGATCAAGTCGAGGAAGCAGTTCAAAAGTCCGATCTATTCCTGTGCATTGGAAGCTCCCTTGTAGTTCAGCCGGCTGCTTCCTTTCCGGTATTGGCAATGCAAAACGGAGCCAAGTTGGTTATTGTCAATAAAGAGCCAACTCCCCTGGACCACTTGGCCAATTTGGTTTTTCACCAGAGTGCCAGCCAGGTCGTGGTCCCAATTGTCCAGGCCCAGGGTGTTAATCCATGAGAGAGGAGAAGATATGCAAAAGCTGAGTCTGGAACGGGCCGAGTTTCTGGCCCGCGATTATTCGCAAGGATTCATTGCTTTTTGCCGTTTCCAGCCGGATAATGTTTCCTGGGGCCAATTCAGATCCAGCTTACAAGTGGAGGATGTCCACCGCCAGCAAGACGGTTTTATTCACGCCGGGGTTTTGGCTACCATGGCCGATCATACCGCCGGATATGCCGCCTTTACAGTTGTCCCCGAAGATCATCAGATCCTGACCGTGGAGTTTAAAATCAATTTCTTACGACCGGCTTATGGACACAAAGTGCTCTGTGAGTCCTCGGTGCTCAAGCCGGGTCGGACCCTTATCATATCGGAATCCAATCTTTGGGACTTCAGAGGGCAGGAGCCGGTACAGACGGCCAAAGCGACAGTTACACTCATGGCTGTGGCCCAGACCAAGCTTGTAAGAAACAAGGATTAAAGAGAAAAAGCTTACATGTACCATATGACAGCAAACTTAATCCGGAGTGGACGGCATGAGTAATGTTGAAGTCAAGCGAAGTATTGCGGAAATCAATGCCAAGATCCGTAAAGGGCAGGCAGTGGTGGTTACTGCCGAAGAGATGGTGGATATAGTGGCCGATAGGGGAGTGAAAAAGGCCTACGAGCATGTGGATGTGGTCACCACCGGAACCTTTGGAACCATGTGTTCGTCTGGGGCCTTTATCAATTTCGGGCATACCACACCCAAAATCAAAGCCTCTAAAGCCTGGTTCAACCAAGTGGAAGCATATGCCGGAATAGCGGCTGTAGATTGCTTTTTGGGTGCCGCTCAGGTCAAGGACAACGACCCATTGAATCTGGTCCATCCAGGGCGATTCACTTACGGTGGAGGCCATGTCATTGAAGACCTCATCGCCGGGCGGAAGGTGAAGTTTCGGGCCACGGGATACGGGACGGACTGCTATCCCTTGACCGAGTTCGAGCAGGAAATAACTATCAACGATTTGCGCAACGCCTTTTTATACAATCCGCGCAATGCCTACCAAAATTACAACTGCGCCACCAATCTCTCGGATCGCACCATATACACCTACATGGGCATTCTGCGGCCGAACATGGGCAATGTGACCTATTCCACCTCCGGACAGCTGAGCCCCATGCTCAATGATCCCTTTTACTGGACCATCGGAGTGGGAAGCAAAATCTTCCTGGCCGGCGGGGTAGGGGCGGTGACCTGGCAAGGAACCCAGCATGATCCGGAAGCCATGCGCAGTGAGAACGGGCAGGTCAAGGAGGGTGCCGGAACATTGGCTGTGACCGGGGACATGAAGCACATGTCCGCAGATTTCATCCGCGGGGCCTCTTTGGCCGGGTACGGGTGCTCTTTGATGGTCGGATTGGGAATCCCCATACCCATAATAAATGAAGAGATGGCCTATTTTACAGGTCTTGGCAACAAGGATATTTGGTATCAGATTATCGATTACGGGATCGACTATCCGAGCAATATCAGCCGATCTGTGGGCCAGGTCAATTATGCTCAGTTACAGTCAGGTGAAGTGGAACTGGAGGGCAAGAAGGTGCCTGCAGCCCCGTTAGCCAGTTATGCAATGGCCAGACGCATATCCGGGATCCTCAAGGATTGGATCATACAGGACGGTTTTACCCTGGGTGAAGCCCAGATACCTCTGCCAGCAGTGGAGTTTGACCGGGAGAAGTACCCGCGAATAGGAAGGTTTTGAGCTACGAACCCCGTTTTTACCGTGACTTTACCTCTAATGAGCGGTGGGAAAGCTACCGGGTGCAGGTAGAAAGCACGGACCTGTATATTCGAACCCAGGGCAACCATGCCTTCTGGGTTCAAAAAAAGGTTTGTGAGTTGCGGTCTGTACTTACCGAGCACTTCAAACGTCAGCCACGGTTCCTCGATTCCCTCACTCCCGTCCCCAGGGTGCGGGGAGTGCATCCTATGATTCGGGCCATGTACAAAGCCTCGGAAGCGGCCCGGACCGGGCCCATGGCTGCCGTAGCCGGAGCTATCGCCCAGTGGGTGGGCCAGGAATTGAAAAGACGATCGAAGGAAGTGATTGTAGAAAACGGGGGTGATCTCTATCTCCTCTTGCAACAGGCGGGAACTACGACCTTGTACGCCGGAAAGTCCAAGTTTTCCGGGAAAATAGGCCTGGACTTGGATCCTGCCAAAACCCCTCTGTCGGTCTGTACCTCTTCCGGGACCGTCGGCCATTCCTATAGTCAGGGCAGGGCAGATGCGGCGGTTATTATTTGCAAAGATGCGTGTCTAGCCGATGCTGTGGCCACTGCAACGGCTAACCTTGTGAGCAAAGAAGGGGATCTGGAGGTTGCATTGGACTATGCCATGAATATTTCCGGAGTGATGGGAGCGGTGTTGGTTTTGGGCGATAACCTGGCGGCCAAAGGAGATGTGGAGCTGGTGGCCATTTAGATACAAGTGCAAAATCTGTATTCGCACTTGCCAGAGGTCAGTAAAAACAAAAGATTATGGCTTCAAATTTTATCGCAAATGAACGTAAAGTGATTTTTTGCAGATCCGTCTACTTAGCTAGAGGACCGAGGGCCGATGGCAGAATACAGAAAACCGATGACCAAAGAACTCCTTGATGTACGTCAATAGAAGAGGTGTCATATATGAGTGCACAGACTGTTTCCAAAAACGTTCTCCTTATTTTCAAGAAGGAAGTCATGTACAACCCGGTCATCTTTCGGACCATCAAGCGGCATGACATCATGTTCAACATCCTGGAGGCCAAGATACTGCCGAAACAGGAAGGCCGGCTCATTTTGCAGCTGGAAGGGGAACAGGAGCAGCTGGACCGGGCTGTGGCCTATATGGAGTCTGAAGGAGTGAGGGTGGAAGTGCTCACCGATCGGGTCAAGCGTGATGAAGACCTATGCGTGCATTGCGGGGCCTGCACAGCGGTTTGCAAGACAGGGGCCTTGTATATCGACCGCAGCACTATGCAGGTCATGTTCAATCCGGAACTGTGCGTAGTCTGCGGCCAATGCCAGATAGCTTGCCCGGTCAAAGCCGTGCAAGTAGCCAGTATCGATATGGACGTTTTGGCTGCCTAATTCATTAGGTGAAGGGAAGCACTTTGCTTTCAAAATACAACCAATACCCCGCTTCGTTCCAAGGAAGGAACCTGGGGACGAGGGTGGGGGCAAACATTCAAGATATCAGATTTGTCGGATTGATCAAGGATGAAATGTGTTGCGGGGATGCCGGAATTCCCGTAAGGGCGACTGCCAGTCGCCCTTACGGGTTGTTCGATGACACCATGGAAAAATGAACACCGTTCTGGCGTGAAGTTTGTAGGGGCGACCGGCCTGCCCGCATTGCTTAGGCTGCTAGCGTTGCATACGGGCGGTCGCCCTTCCTAACCAGGCTGGAGCCTGGCGATCCCGGACGGCCAAGCCAGCGACCAAGGATGAGTCTTGTTCATACGAGTGTTATTGTTCGCAAACAGCAGAGCAGAACTCCGGTACTCCAAGGCGGTCCATCATTTTTCCCATCCGTTCGTTCTTTTTGGCGTTATCCTTAAAGTATTGGACAATTGTATCCACCAAAGCCAAGGCCTGATCAGTATCCAGATCTTCGGCAACCACATCGGCCAGACGGGGCTTTCCGGCTCCGGAACCACCGGCCATAACTGTCCAGCCGTTTTTCTTGCCCACCAGGGCTATGTCTTTAATACAGGTTTCTGCACATTGATTGGGGCAGCCGCTGACTCCTATCTTCATTTTGCCGGGAAGCTCCATGCCATGGTATTTTTCATCCAGCTGCATGCCCACTCCAAGGCTGTCCTGCTGTCCTATACGGCAAAAGGTAGTTCCCGGGCAGGCCTTGATGCTTCGAACGCATACGCCCACAGCCGCTCCTGGGGGTATACCCAGTTCTTGCCAGGCCTTGTCCACGTCCTCTTCTTTAAGTCCGACCAGGGCGATCCGGGCCGCACTGGTCACTTTTAAGGCCGCACAGCCGTATTTGTCGGCCACATTGGCCAGATTTCGCAAGGTTTCCGGCTTGACCACCCCACAGGGGATGTGAGGAGCTATGGCGTACGTTTCCTTGTCCCGCTGCAGGATGGCTCCCTTTTCTCCGTCTTTGAGCATATTCATCTCCTTGTTCATGTTTGCAATTAATTATTGTTCTCAGTCCAGTTAGCACATCTTCGGTTGAGAGTAAAGCAAGGATTGGACTACTTATACGGCAAAAAGTCGCTTTACGTTTATTTGCGATACGATTTGGATTTCTAACCGACCTCAAGAAGAGAGCGGAGCTCAAAGGCATTTTCCACAGCCGCTCCGGAATCTGTATTATCGAAATAAACGTGCACTTCGCAGCCATCATTGAGCCAGGAGCGGATGGAGTCCGCCCAGGTCTGAAGTTCTTGGGAGGAATAGGCAGATTGATAGGTGGTGCGGTTCCCGTGCAAGCGGATATAAACCAAGTCGGTGGTCACCCGGTCCCATCTGGACCAGTCAGCGGCGTCGGATATGCTGGACCCTATATTGTGAGTCGCCAGGCACTCGGCGGTTTGTTGATCGAACCAGGATGTGTCCCGGAACTCGATAGCATGTCTGGTTTCCGGCCATTGACCCAATGCTCGGGTGAACTCCTGCAGACGGCTTATATCTTTTTGGAAGGAGGCCGGTAACTGCCAGCAGATAACCCGCAGTTTGGGCCGCAACGGTTCCAGGTTATGCTTTTGTTTGGACACCGAAGATTCGGGGTCTTTGAGCCGTTTTGTATGTGTGGTGTATCTGCTGCCCTTGGCGGCAAAAACGAAGTCTTTCGGGGTGCGCTGGCCCCAATTCCTGACTGTATCTTCTTTGAGGAGACGATAAAAAGTGGCATTGACTTCCACGGCTGGAAACTTGGATGCATAATGTTCAAGCCAGCGTTTTTGGGCTACACCTTGGTACAAAGATTCCTTCCATTCCTTATAATTCCAGCCGCTGGTACCGATGTACAATCCTGGCATAGGACCTTCTCTTTTGGTGATTATTTCTCTAGCTTCAGCAGAGCTACCGGGAAATCATTCAGCAGGTCGTGAACATATTGGGTTCGGCCGGAGAAGGTGATATTGGTCAGCAGATTATGCCATATGCCTTCAGGGAGGTCGAGCACAGTATTCTCCCATTGTCCGGCCAGGGAAAGAGGGAGGCGCGGGCACAGACTGATCACTTGGCCACCCCGGACAAAGGCCAGAGCATGAGCGGCCTTTGAACCTCGAAGAGATAGAGGCTCATATCCACCGGAGGAATCGAAGGCCTGGGGCATTCGGCGTCGAAGGTGCAGGGCCTGGTGGATGAGCCATAGCTTGGGCAGACCTTCCTGCATACGGTCCACAATATCCTGGACCGAGAGATCCGCCAGTTCCGCAAGCAATGATCGGCGCAAAGAATAGTCTACCGGCCGCCTGTTATCCGGATCGACCAGACTGAAATCCCAAAGCTCGGTGCCCTGATACATATCGGGAATTCCAGGGCAGGTCATCTTCAGAAGGGTTTGGGAAAGACTGTTCACGTACCCGGCGTGCTCAATTATTTGAACCAAAGCTCTAAGTTCAGACAGGAATTCTTCATCTTGATACAAGGCGTGAATGAAGCCGTGCATGCTTTGTTCATACTCCGAATGCACTCTGGTCCAGGCCGTGTGGGTTTTAGCTTCTCTGGCCCCCTTTTCCGCGAAAGAATGCAGGCGGTCCTCCTCCAAAGGCCAGGCCCCGACCAGGGTCTGGTATAAGAGGTATTCCAGGTTCGCCTCCGGCCAGGCCTGGGTTTTGTATCCTTGGGTCCGGTTGGCCCAATTGTGAACATATTCCGACCAGAGCTCAGGAATTTCCGAGAGAACGGCCAAACGGGCCCGGATATCTTCACTGCGTTTGGTGTCGTGAGTGGAGGTTGTGGACATGGCCAGAGGTGTGTTTTGCATTCGTTCCTGCATTGTCTGGTGGAATTGTTCAGGAGAAAGTCCAAAGCTGCCCGGATCACCACCGACCTCATTGGCTGCTATAAACCGGTTGTAGCAGTAAAAGGCGGTGTCTTCCGCTCCCTTAGCCATGGCCGGAGCAGTGAGCTGTTGCAGGCGCATGACGAACTCGGGTTCTTGCTCCCCGGTTTTTTCCAGCCCAAGGATTCTTTGTATCAGCTGCAAGAGCTCGGGGTCTGTGTCTGGGAGGGACTGTGCGACTTGATCCATGACTTCCTGAACGATCTGCAAATCTTCCGGGTCGATCTGTCCGCTTTCAGCCCGGATGTAGGTGCGATAGACTGGAGTCCAGACTGCAAGCTCAATGATCACATCCTCCAGCTCCGGAAGGGTGAAGTCACGATAGCGCCGGTTCGTGGAGCAGATGGAGCGCAGGACTTCGCTCAGGCGATGCACGTCGCTGCCAAAGAGTTCCTTAAGTACCAGGCGTTTTTTAGATGCAAGAATTTCTTGATACCCTTCGTTTATCCCGGTAAAGGAGGTGTATGCATCGGTTAATGCTTGCTCTGCGTTTTTGTCTATCAAGAGATGCAAGAGGGTATTTAAGAAATCATATCCAGTGGTGCCCTGTATGGGCCAGGATGAACGGGTTTTCTCTCCGGGATGCAGGATCTTTTCAGCCCAGATGTAGACTTCGGAGTTGAATTGGCGCAAACGGCGGAAATATTGCTCCGGATCCCGGAGTCCGTCCGGATGATCGATGCGCAATCCATCCAGCCATCCTTCATTGAGCCAGCGCTGGACCAGAAAATGGGTGTCAGCAAAAACTTCTTCGTCTTCCACCCGCAGTCCAACCAGGGTATTGATATCGAAAAAACGCCGGTATCCGATGTCTCGACCGGCTAAACGCCAAAAGCTCAAGCGGTAGTTTTGTTGCTCCAGGAGATGATCCAACGTATCAGGATCCTTGTTCACTTCATTGAGCACGGCATCTATGGTCTGAGTGGCCTTGGGTGTGGAATGCAAAAAGCTTTGCAGATAACGGAAGATGATTTCTTTGTCCCTGTGCCTTCGTTTACGGGTTCTGCGGTCCTTGACAGTCGGCAGGGGCAGGTTGTGCAGGCAATCCACCAGAAAGGCCAGCTCGTCGGATCCCATTCGCTGAGAAGTGCGTTGGAGGATTTGTATCAGGGAGCGGGGAGCCAGAGGGAACTCATGTTCGAAGTAACAGGCCAAAAATGAGTTTTCCCGACGCTGGATCTGAATATCTCCCTGTTCCAGGACCCGGCCATAATGGTCGCCCAGCACAGGCAGGAGGATGCGGTTGGCAGGAGAGGCCTCGGAGGCCTCCCAATCCACGTCGAAATGGGAGGCAAAGCGGCTGGCCGGGCCATTTTCCAGAACGTCCCACCACCAGCGGTTCAAAGGGCTGCTGATGGACATGTGGTTGGGGACTATGTCCAGGACCAGTCCTACATTCTTTTCATGTAAAGTATGCACCATGTCCTGGAATCCCTGAGATCCTCCCAAATCTTCGTTAGGCCGGGCCGGATCGACCACATCGTAGCCGTGACTACTGCCAGGCACGGCCTGAAAGACTGGAGAGGCATACAAGTGGCTGACTCCAATATCTCGCAAGTAGCAGGCCATATTCGCCCCGTGGGCAAAGGTAAAATCTGGGTTGAACTGCAGGCGATATGTGGCGATGATGGGTTTGGGCATGATCGGCCTTTGTTAATATTTCAGTCCGGCCTGTGGGCGGACTGAAATATTAATTTATTAAGATTATCCATAAAATGCCAGCAGCTGGCATGATACTGCTCAGGTTTTCATTTTCAAAAATTAGGTTTTCATTTTCAAAAAAAAAATAGCTTATTCAAGAACTCTACGAAGGAGAGCAGCCCTTTGTCAATAAAGTCTGAAAGACATCAAGGTTTGGCTTACAGATCCAGATCAAGTTGGCTAGTATTCAGTATTTTTATCTTCCTTTGGGCTGGAGCGGGCGGCTGTGTTCACCACCCGCAGCCGGGATATATCACTGATCTTTCTGAAATACCTCAAGATCCATTCCTATATATATCTTCTTCGGAACAAAGAATGTCAACCACTGAAGAGGCCAGACAAGAGGAAATGGCCCAAGAGTATAGGAGCAGATACTTTCTGCCTTGGCAGAGTGATAGTCCCCTCTATTCCCGGGATAAACTGTATTGGGGACTGACAGAGTTTGAAGGCAAGATTCTCTATGCAGCCCAAGGCCTACCCTATCCCCAAGAGTGGTGGTCATCTGTGCGGGCCAACGCTGACCGGGAAGATTTTCCGTCCATGAATCGGGCCGGAATTACCGTGCGTACTTCCCATCTGCGGGTTCTGCCCACCCAGGATCCCGTATTCCTCAATCCAGATCAAGCCGGACAGGGATACCCCTTCGACATGCTGCAAAATTCAGTCCTGTGGGCCAGCACCCCGGTGCAGGTAGTGCACAGGTCCCGGGACAAGGCCTGGCTTTTGGTAGAAACGGCCTGGGTTTCTGGTTGGCTCCTGGCTGATGATGTGGCCTGGGTGGATGAGGATCAAAGAGAACTTTTAACAAACTGTCGGATAGTTGCTGTAACCAGGGACAAAACTCCTTTAATGGACCACAGCGGAGCTTTTCAAGGTAATGCTCGGATTGGGTCCCTGCTTTTTGCCTTGGGCCAAACACGGAAGGGTTATGATGTTGTTTTTCCGATCCGGGGAGAGAGCGGTAAAGCGATTATCCACTCTGGTCCGGTCATCTCTCGTGTGGCAAGCCCTTTTCCTTTGCCCCTTTCCGCAGACCGAGTGGCCGGCTTGGCAAAGCAAATGATGGGCCAGATGTACGGATGGGGAGGTCTGCATGCCAGGCGGGACTGTTCGGCCGGGATTCGGGACTTGTTCACTCCTTTTGGTCTTTGGTTGCCGCGAAATTCTTCTCAACAGGCTCAAGCCGGGCAGATTTTGGACCTCTCTCAATTCTCCGCTTCGAAAAAGGAGGAGTTTATTGTCCAGCATGGAAAACCTTTTCAGACCCTGTTATGGAAGCCGGGGCACATCATGCTCTATATCGGGCAGCATGAAGAGCGGGCTGCCATCTGGCATATAATGTGGGGGGTGAAGACAGATGGCTTGTGGGCCGGGGAGGGCCGGCATGTGGTCGGCCGCACGGTGATCACTTCCCTGCGGCCGGGTCATGAACTGAACAACCTGGCCCGGCCCGAAGGACTGTTGATCAATGGGATCGAGCGGATGGTCTTCCTGGGGACCGGTCAAAAAGAAGGGATCTCCGAGATGCCGTAAGTCTGCAGGATTGATTGAGTATAATCAGTCATTCTCATTGGGAGTTGGGATGAGTGAAAGAACGCACACTATATGGAATATCCGTTTTGTAAATCAAATAATGGACTCCATGGCCGAAGGAGTATTTACCCTGGATACCCAGGGGAGGATTACTTCCTGGAACAGGTCCATGGAGCAGATTACAGGCTTTAAGGCTTCTGAGGCTTTGGGCCGCAGCTGTGAGATCCTGGGTTTCAGCCGTTGTTTGGGTAAACTCTGTCCAGCCGATGTCCATCAATGCGGAATTTTGGAACACGAAAACCCGGAGGCCAAGGAGTGTGTCCTCCGGCACCGCGAGGGCCGGGACGTTCCGGTCGTCAAGCAGGCCAGAGTGGTCAAGGATGAGAACGAAAAAGTAATCGGCATTGTAGAGACGATCACGGACATGACCGAGCTGCATAAGGCCAGGCATAAAGCTGAAGAAGCCACCCGTTTTCTTGCAGAAAACTACAGTTTTGCCAATATACTGGGCAAGAGCCAGGTCATGCAGGAGGTTTTTTCCAGGGTTCAGGCAGCGGCGTCCAGCAGGGCCAATGTCCTTATTCAGGGCGAGAGTGGAACCGGCAAGGAGCTCATTGCCCGGGCCATTCACTACAACAGTGAGCAGGCAGAGCAGCCCTTTGTGGCTGTGAATTGTTCAGCTCTGAGCGAAACGCTTCTGGAAAGCGAGCTTTTCGGGCATGCCAAAGGCGCATTTACCGGTGCGGCGCGCGATCGCCAGGGGAGGTTTGAAGAGGCCCACGGCGGCACAATCTTCCTGGATGAGATCGGAGAGCTCAGCCACACTATCCAGGTAAAGTTACTCAGGGTCCTTCAGGAGCGGGAAGTGGAAAGGGTGGGCGAGTCCAGGCCTCGAAAGATTGATATCCGAGTTATTGCCGCCACCCACCGGGATCTGGAAAAACAATTGGCTCAAGGGGAGTTCCGCCAGGATTTATACTACCGTTTGAAAGTATTTCCCATTGATTTGCCTCCCCTGAAAAAGAGGCGAGAGGATTTACCTATGCTGGTCAGTCATTTTATTGCCCAGCAGAACAAAAGGACCGGAAAAAAGGTCACAGGGCTGGATCCCCAGGCTCTGCGTTTACTCCTGGACTATGAGTGGCCGGGCAATGTGCGGGAACTGGAAAATGCTATAGAACACGCCTTTGTTCTGGCTTCTCAGGACATGCTTAGGGTGAGCGATTTGCCTGAAGACATTGGGTCTGTATCCAAAACACATAGAGATGCCAAGGACAGTCCTTCGCCCCAATTCATGACGGGAAAGTCACATGGTGGACAACTGAACAAAGAACAGCTCGTGAGTTTGCTTCATACATGCCAATGGAACAAGGCCGAGGTGGCCAGACAGTTGGGTGTGAGTCGGACAGCGGTGTGGAAGTACATGAAGAAATGGGACATTCCTTTGAAACCCTGCACATAAGAACACAATTGAAAGGAATGATCACTGCCCAGAGTGGTCTGTAAGGTGGGGAGTAGTGTTTGGATGTGTTGCTGTTTGGACCATACAATAATTTCATATTCAAAAGTTGCTTCATAATTTCAGGCCGATACGAAATGCTGGCTTTTTTTCCAGTCCTTTTGAGTATTCTGCACTGATTTCAAGAAAGAACGCCCTTTTTTGTTCCGGACGTCATACAGAGCATGGCGGAGTATGGTTATCGGCAACCCTGTTTTGAGGCTGAGCTGAATCTCATAACGGTTAAAGCTTTGAATCACACCTCGCAGAATCTCGCCTTCCAGCAAGGTGATAAACAGTACTTCCCGATCCAGCATCAGAGGGTAGAGAGTTTTGTTTTTGATAAAGTTTCGTCCCCTGGTTGCATATATGGGCTCCAGCCCCAAGGATCGAATTGAACTATTGATCTTGATTTTTTCGGCTATTTCCAAGGCTTCTTCCACAGAATGGAAAAACTTGATATCAGTTTTATGCACTGGGGATTATGACCGCTTTCATCTTCCAAAGTAGCCTCGTAAGTATGATTCTCAACTATGCGGGCCGAAAAGATGCGTCGCCCGTGCAAATGGAAAACATGCCATGTACCTTGGGAGGCGGCTTTATCGAGTGCAAAACTATCATAGTTCACATCCAGATATTCTTTCAGTCCTGCCAGATATTGCATTGAGTATACCTTTTATCTTTTTGCTGACCTCTGGCGCGAGCAAAGACAGATTTTTCACTGGAATCCATCACCCCTCAACCCGGTAATGGCATCCTTGGCTGCGGGTGTTTTTCAGGGCCGCTCTAGTGATAACCACCGAAGCCTGACAGCCGTGAAAGAGTTCGATCAAAGGCTTGCTGATGGGGGTGTTTTTATAGAATTCATGCAGGCGCAGGCTTAAATTTTGCAAATCTTGGTTAGCCCGTTTCAGCCGGGAAGTGGTACGGACAATACCCACATAGTTCCACATGGTGTTTTTGATCTGGGCCCAGTCCTGAGCGATGAGGGCGGGGTCTTCATTGTCTTCTGTACCTGGATTGGCCCAGTCCGGGATGGAATGCATGAGTTTTTGACTCAGCATGTTCTTGCGTTTCATGCGTGAGGCAATGGATTTGGCTGCGCTTCGTCCCCAGAGCAGCCCTTCCAGCAAGGAGGTGCTGGCCAGCCTGTTAGCCCCATGCACTCCGGTACAGCTGCATTCGCCAATGGCATAGAGGCGGTTTAAAGTGGTTCGGCCTTCCAGGTCAACGAGAAGTCCACCACAGAAGAAGTGAGCAGCTGGAACAACAGGAATGGGGTCCTTGCCCATGTCTACCCCGATCTCCAGGCATTTTTGATAGATGGTGGGAAAGCGGGCGGCTATGTCCCCGGGGACGTAATTGGCAGTGTCCAGATACACGAAGTCGTCGCCGGTTTTGAGCATTTCCTGGACAATGGCCCGGGTGACAACATCCCTGGGGGCCAAGTCCCCTCGAGGGTCGTATTCTTTCATGAACGGAGTGCCGTCCATGCGGATGAAGCGGGCCCCTTCACCCCGGACGGCCTCGGAGATCAAGAACTGCTGCCCGCCGCGTTGAAATAAGGCTGTGGGGTGAAATTGGATATATTCGCAGTTCATGGTCTTCACTCCGCTGCGGTAGCCCATGCTCAGACCAGAACCTATTGCCGATCGGGCATTGGTGGTATGGACATAAATTTGACCCACTCCACCGGTGGCCAGAACGGTAGTGTCGGCCATCACAGTTTCGACCAGCCCTGTCCGGAGATTGTAGAAATAAGCCCCTACGCATTGATTGGTCAGTTGGTAATGAAACTCCAGCTTGGTGGAATGGTGGTGGGTGGTCAAAAGGTCAATAGCCATGCGGTTGGTGAGGACATCGATATTCTTTTCCTGGGCAATGGCTTGATGCAGGCCCTGCATTATGGCCTTACCAGTGTAGTCGGCGCAATACAGGATGCGATTGAGACTGTGACCTCCTTCTCTGGTCAGTTTGCAGGTATGCCCCTGATCTCTTTCAAAGGGGATATCCAGAGTCTCCAGCAGGAGATCGCGCACTGCCTCCGAGCCATGCCGGGCCAGGTACTGCACAGCCCGGCGGTAATTCACATTCCAGCCTGCGGTTAAGATATCCTTTTTGAGTATTTCCGAGGAGTCTCCCTCTCCGTGGTAGACAATGCCGCCCTGAGCCAGAACGGAGTTGCCGCTGGCAAGCTCTGCAGAGGAGGTGACCATGGTAACTTCCAGCCCGGAACGCGCAAGCTCCAAGGCAGTGGTGCAGCCGGCGATTCCGCAGCCGATAATCAAAACCGAGGACTTATGGCGGGGAGCGGTATCGAACATAGTGTTTTGGTGTCTCAATTTGCTGAAGGCGGCGCTGGTATGAAACGAGACTCAAAGTGTTCAGGTGTCAGCGCCGCCGCTGGCGGCGGCCTCCAGTTTGATCGAGGATGAAACTGGTTACAAAGAAGGCAGGCCCTCGGAGAGGGCCGCCCTACGCGAAAGAGCACGGGCCGGGTTGCTTAGTAAGCCGCCCTTCTCCGAAGGGCTGGTCCTCTTCAAGGAAAATCTTGTTTCACACGAGCGCCGCCGCTGGCGGGTTCTTGCGAATAACAAATAACGAATAACGAGCCCGCCAGAGGCGGGGCTTACTCCTGATCAGAGGCCACTGCTATCCGGATCCAACCTGAGCTTCATACTCAAATCCAGAATCGGAGCGGAGTTGGTCAGGCAGCCCACGGAGATGAAGTCCGCTCCCAAGGCCCCGAGCCTGGTGAGATTTTCCAAAGTGACCCCGCCGCTGATCTCGGATTCAATGCCTTCGGGGATGAACGTTAAGCAATCGGTTATATCTTCCTGGTTCATATTGTCCAGCATGATTCGTTCCACACCAGCAGCCACAGCTTCTTGCACATGATCCCTGGTCCGGCACTCCACCTCGATGGGCGGGCAAGGATGATATTTCGACCGCAGTTTGGTCACCGCAGAGGTAATGGATCCGGCCTGGTCTATGTGATTGTCTTTGAGCATGAGCATCTGAGCCAGATTCAGGCGGTGATTTTGCCCGCCTCCTATGCGTACGGCGTATTTTTCAGGATAGCGTAATCCAGGTAAGGTTTTGCGGGTGTCTAAGAGCTGGGTATGAGAGCCGGACAAAGCTCGGACAAAAGAGTCGGTCAGGGTGGCTATTCCAGAGAGGTGGGTCAGGTAGTTGAGTATGACCCGTTCGGCCTTCAGCAACAAGGTGGCCGAGCCTCGCAAATGACATAGTTCTTGGCCCGAGACCACACGACTGCCCTCGTCCACCAGGAGATCGATCTCCGCCTCATGCCCGGCTGGTCCGGCTCCTTCTAAAATAAGACCTATGAAAGGGAGGCCAGTAATAATCCCCGGGGCTTTAGTTACCACCGTGGCCTGAATTATCTCCTCCGGAGAGAAGACGGCCTCTGAAGTCAGATCAGGGCCATCTTCTTCCAGGGCCAAGTCGATGCCCTGTAAAAGCATGTCTAAAGCCTGGCCCTGGAAAAAAGTGTCGAAAAGAGGGTGAGTGTTCATGCAGGTAATTCCATGCTTTGCCCCGGTTGTAAACTGATCAGCCGGGTTGATGCATTCATGTTTTTGAGTTCTTGGGCAAATCGATCGGTGTTCTGCTCCAGGACCGGAAAAGAACCCCAGTGCATGGGCAGCACGTTCTGACATTGAAGCAGGGTGCAGGCCAGAGCTGCCTGGGGGGGATCCATGGTGAAAATTCCGCCAATGGGCAGTAAGGCCAGGTCGATGGAGTACAAGCGGCCGAAAAGGTCCATGCTGGAAAAGATTCCGGTATCCCCGGCGTGGTAGAGGCAATAGCCGTCGTCCAGGGTAAGAATGTAGCCCACCGGGCATCCGGTGTTGGAGGAGTGGAAGGCCTGGACCATAGTAACCTTAACTCCTTTGAACTCCACCGTGCCGCCGATGTTAAAGCCGATGCCGTTTATTATCTGTTCTGCAGGCACTCCGCTTTGAGCCAATTTGCCTGCCGTCTCCACCACTGCCCCCACATGGGCACCGGTGCGCTTACAGATATCCACGACCTGTCCTGTATGGTCATCGTGGTCGTGGGTAACCAGGACCAGGTCTACCTGGGTGCAGGCATCGGATCCTACACAAGATGAAGGATTGCCCTCGAACCAGGGGTCAATAAGAACAGTGCACTCTGGTGTGGTAATTTGAAAATTGGAATGACCATGCCAGGTCAAGGTGCTTTGGGTCATGCCCATCAACTCCTTTTACGACAGTCAGAAGTTCGTGAATAATCCTGCTATTGTTAACTTTCTTCACCCCAACGTGGACTCAAGCTGTGAGTGAGTCCCAGGTGATCGAGTATACGCCCAACCAAATGATTGATCAAATCCTGGATGGTCTTCGGGCCATGGTAAAATCCTGGACATGCAGGTAGAATAGTAGCTCCGGACTGGGCCAGACTGAGCATGTTGCGCAAATGGACGGGGCTTAATGGGGTTTCTCTGGCCACCAGGATAAGAGGTCGTTTTTCTTTGATGGTTACATCTGCAGCCCTGTGGATGAGGTTTTGTCCAAAGCCGTGATTGATAGCCGCCAGGCTGGCCATGGAACAGGGGCAAACCACCATGCCCTGGTGAGGCCATGATCCGCTGGCCGGAGGGGCGGCCAGATCTTGACAATCATGCATCCACACGTTGTCCACCGGCAGGTCCCGGACGGATATCCCTGCTTCCAAGTCCAAAACAGTAGTGGCGGCCTGCGAGATAATGAGGTGGGTTTGGACCTGAGTGTTTTGGGTCAGAGCCTGGAGCAAGGTGAGGGCATAACCCATACCGCTTGCCCCGGTCATGGCCAGAATGATACGGCTGAGGCCTGAAGATTGACTGGGAGTGAGCATAAAGTGGTCCAGGTGCAGAATCCGCATTTTTTCCGCTGAAGTGGGTGCTCTTTGCAGAATAGAGAAAAGGGGACTGATGGGCAAGGAGTAAAATTTTTCATACGTTAAAGTAGGCAAAAATTTGCCGGGTTGATCAAGTTTGAAACTTGTGGATATTCTTTTCCGCCGATTCAGTGTTGACAAGGGTAAAGTTTTTGGATATGAATTTTTTCTTTGGGCAATTAGCTCAGTCGGATAG